>JBEKQH010000024.1:0-10307 GCA_049519915.1 Opitutaceae bacterium | reverse complement strand
ATCCCCTCTCCGACCGCCAGACCACCGCCATCCTCGAGCTCCGCCTCTACCAACTGACCGGCCTCGAGCGCAATAAGATCGAGCAGGAATACCTCGAATTGATCAAGCTGATCGAGGAACTGCGCAGCATCCTGGAGAGCGAGAAAAAGCTCCTTGCCTTGATCAAAAAAGAGCTGCTCGCGCTCCGCGAAAAATACAGCCAGCCGCGCCGGACCGAGATCACCGCCGCCGCCGGCGAGTTTCGCATGGAGGATGTCATCCCCAACGAAGGCTGCGTCATCACCGTGTCCCATCAGGGCTTCATCAAGCGCACGCCCGTCGCCGCCTACCGTTCGCAAAAACGCGGCGGCAAAGGCATCATCGGCACGGAGACTTACGAGGAGGATTTTGTCGAGCATCTCTTCACCGCATCCACCCACGATTACATCATGTTTTTTATGAACAACGGGCGGGTCTACGTGGAAAAAGTTTATGAGGTTCCCGAAGGCACCCGGGCGTCGAAGGGCAAGTCCGTTTCGTCGTTCCTCCAGCTCCAAAAGGACGAAAAGATCGCCGCCATGGTCTGCGTGAAGGAATTCTCCAAAGACCTCCATCTCGTCATGTGCACGAAGAACGGCATCGCCAAGAAGACCACCCTGGCCGAATACGCCAACCCGCGCCGCGGCGGCATCATCGGCATCAAGCTGGAGGAAGGCGACGCGCTCATCGGCTCCGTCCTGACCAACGGCGAGAACGAGATCGTCCTGATCACCTTCAAAGGCATGTCGATCCGCTTCAAGGAATCCGACCTGCGCGACCAGGGCCGCGCCACCGTCGGCGTCACCGGCATGCGTTTCGGGGAGAAGAACGATTACATCCAGACCATCGCCGTCGTCGATCCGAACTGCACCCTGCTCGTCGCGAGCGAGGAAGGCATAGGCAAACGCACCCCGTTTGACGATTATCGCCTGCAATCGCGCGGCGGCTCCGGCGTCATTGCCATCAAGTCCGAGGCCGTGGCCGGCGCGCTCAGCGTCCATGAGAATGACGAAATCATGCTCCTTACGGCCAAGGGCCAGAGTGTCCGCTGCCCGGTGAAAGACATCCGCCAGAGCGGACGCAATACCCAAGGCGTCAAGCTCCTCAGTCTGGCCGAGGGCGACAAGCTCCTCAGCATCGCCCGCATCGTCGAGACCGAGGAAGAAGGCAGCGATACGCCCGCCAGCTGAAGCCGGGGAATTTTGTTGGCTCCCAGGAGTCCGTCGGGCTTGGCCCACGGGCTCCTGACGCTTATATGTCGCCCAGTTGAGGGCGCAGCACAATCTCCTCGACCACCGTGCGGCGACTGAGCCGATAAAGATCGAGAAAGGCGCGCGCCACATCCTCGGCCGGCATCATCCGCCCGGCCTCGAAGCCGCTGCCGATCCAGGAGGGCGACCACGTCGCACCGGGCAATACCGCGACGACCCGCACGCCATGGGTCTTCAATTCCTCGCGCATGACGCGGGCGAGAGCGAGGACACCGGCTTTGGCCGCGCCATAGGCCGCCATCCCGGGCAGCGCTTTGAAGCTGGCGACCGAGCCCATGAGAAAGAGATCGCCGCGCCCGCGGCGGACCATCGCCGGAGCGAAAGCGCGCGAAACGAGGAAGGCACTCCGCAGGTTGGCCGCGAACATCTCGTCGAACGCCTTCACCGATGTCTTGAGAAACGGCGCACCAAAAAATTGGCCGGCATTGTTGATGAGCACATCCACGGTCCCAAACTTTTCTCCGACCACCCGGGACAGCTTCGCGACCGCCGCCTCATCGCTGACGTCGCACGGAAAGACTCCGATTTCGACCGCGTCCAACCCGGATCCGGCCGAGGGCGCGGCGGCCCGGCAAACGCGCGCCACGGCCCGGAGTTTTTTCCCATTACGCGCCACCAGAGCGAGCCGGCTACCCCGGAGTTCGCGCGCGAAAACCTGGGCGATGGCCGCGCCGATGCCCTGCGAAGCGCCGGTGATGAGGATGACGGGATTTTTCCCCGGAGATGACACGGGGAAAAATTAACACACCAGTTGCCCGAATTCCATGAAGTCGGCGACGAAGCCGCCCGGCACGCCCTTGGCGATGACACTGACCGCATCGTGCGAATGCAAAGACTCGAGGTGCGTGCAGGCGATCCGGAAGTCCTTGACGCGCTTGTCGGCGTCGAATTCGCCGTAGAGCAAGCGCGCGGCATCCTCGACAAACTTGGTGTAGGCGCCATTGAGCTCGGCAAACGCCTGCTCGTCCTCGCGCTTCACCATCACCTGCGTCTCGGTCTTGAGGGCCTTGAGACAGTGCGCCTGGATGTCTTCGATCCAGATTTTCTTGCCTGACGCCTCCTCGATGGTCACGCGGGCCTTGCTGCGCTGCGAATGCGGGATGGAGTAAGCCCCGCGGGTATCCCGCGCATGTTCGGCCAACTCCGCCGAACAGGGGCAGGCCGAAGAATAGACAAAATCAAAGTGGATGAAGCGGCGGTAAACGCCCTCCCGGGTCAGTACCCCTTCAAAGGCGACCTGATAATATTGGTAGCCTTCCAGGCTGCTGCGCAGGCTGCGTTGAAGCAAGGGATAGGAAAATCCGATCTTGAGGCGCGCGGCCTTGCTTTCGACCTTGCGCAGATAGGCGCAAAGGATCTTTCCCATCCATTCGCCGGTGAAGACTTCGTCCTTGTGGTCGTAGAACGAGCGCACAATGCGGCTCATGTTGATCCCCTTGCGCTCGGCTTCCAACGAGACCGTGCCGGTGACGCTGGCTTCGAGCGTAAGCACTTTGCCTTGCTTCGTGCGGAATTTGAGCGGCAGCCGGAAATTGGCGACCCCGACCTGCTGGATGGGCACGTGCGCGCCATGGATGGTGGCATGGGCCGCTTCCATGATGTCGGGGAGCGCCGCCCGATAGGCCGGGGTGACCTTGAATTTGGCGTCGTAGCGGCGCGCGAGACGCGGCCCGTCCCCGCCGCTGGAGCGATGGAGATACATTTTAATTTTCTTTTTCATTCGTTTTTCGGGTCTGCGCCAGGGCGGTTGGGACGATAACCGTCGAGGTGGGAAATTGGGCTAAACGTTGGCCGGTCCAAAATACTCGGCAAAATTGCGCTCCGTTTCGTACAGTCGCACGCAATGCAGGCGGCCGGACTTGATCCGCGGCTCGATCTCGCGCCAAAAAGCGATCACCAGGTTCTCCGTGGTGGGCAGGAGGCCGCGGAGAAACTCGACGTCTTCATTGAGATTGCGATGGTCGCATTTGTCCGCCACGGCCTCACCAAGGATGCGCTTCAGCTCGACCAGGTTGATGACAAAACCGGTGTCGGGATGCGGCTCGCCGGCCACCGTGGCTTCGAGGACGTAGTTGTGGCCATGTCCATGCGGATTGGCGCAAAGGCCGAACGTTTTTTCGTTCCACGCCCGGGAAAACGCGGGATTAAAAAGTCGGTGCGCCGCGTTGAAATGCACGCGGCGGGTCACCATGACGGGGCCGGGCAGCGAGTGCCGTGCGGGGGTCACGAGGGATTTGCGGCGGGCGGGTTTGTTCGGCACAGCAGGCCAAACAAGACCACAAATCCGGCGCGGTCAACCCGGGGGTGAACCCGTAAGCATGGGCCTTTTGGAGGCAAGCCCTCGTTTTCGTTCTCTCACCCTAGTTCTTGTGAGAAGAGGGAAGCCATGAAACCCGGAACGATCTTCCCGGCTTCCCGGCTTCCTGATTTCCCGCTTCAACCGAAAATGGGGTCGAAAACGAGAATGACCCATAAAGCCAAGGACACCTCGTCGGAGGCAATGCAAACATTACCGCCACTATGCACTCGGTTTGGTCAAAAGTTGCGAGCCGAGCAACAAGAACGCCCCGCCGCCGAAAGGCGCCGTGTTCGCGGGCTTCGTTTCGCCCGGCTGATCGCCTTTGGGCTGCACTCCACCAAGGCGTCCATTGGGCAATTGCGCGTTTTCCAGCGCGGCCCACGCTTTGAGCACAGCGGGGGCGTAGTCGGCATTCGCCAACAACCCATGATTAACGCCCCACGCGAGGCCGTAGGCAAAGAGCGCCGTGCTGCTCGATTCGGGTTCCGGAAATAGGTCGGGGTTGAGCAGATCGGCGCGCCACGCGCCATCCGCGCCCTGCAGTTTCACGATCCTCGCGGCCAGCGTCTTGAAAAGCGCCTCGTAACGCGGGCGCTCCGGATCGTTGGCCGGCAGCCCGTCCATGATCCGCGCCAAGCCGGCCAGGACCCAGGCGTTGCCCCGCGCCCAGAAAACCGGCGGCGATTTGCCCACGAAGCGGTCGTCGCGGTAAAACAAACTGTTCTGTTTGTCCCAAAGCTTGTCCGCAGCGTCCCAGAAAATCGCATGCAAGGCCTCGCGATAATGCGGATCACCCGTCGCCGCCGATAACTTCACGAAAATGGGCGGAGCCATAAAAAATGAGTCGCACCAGGACAAGTCCTTGTGGCCCGCCTGGGGCGAGGCGAGAAACGAGTCCACCCATGCCCGCACGGCCGCAAGGTGCTCCGGGCCGCCGTCGCGCTGGTACACCTCGATAAAGGCCTGGCCGCACGCCACGTCATCCGCGCTGCGCGGACGCGGTCCGGTTTGCCAGTCCAAACTATCGCCCCACCGCGTCAAAGCATCGTGGTAATCGCTATCTTCCGTGGCCTGCCATGCGGCGCTCACGCCGATGTAGAAAACGGCCTGCAACCAGGAACTCGCCAGCTCCGGTTTTTTCCGGGCCGCTCCGAGCGCGCCCTTCAACTCGGGCGTGAAGGCGGCTTTCATCCGATCGCGCACTTCGTCCCCATCCGGCCACGCAATATGGGCCACCGGCTTATTTTCGGTGGAAGAAACGCTGGGGGCACTCGGAGCCTGGGGCACCACCGGCACGCTCGGAGCCGGAGCAGCCACCACCGGAGCACGCGGGGCCGGAGGCACCACAGGCGCAGTCGGTTTAGGTGCCACTTTCGGCGCGCTGGGCGTCACCGTCACCACCGGGGCACTCGGCGGCGGAATCGATTTTGGCGCGCTGGGCGCCGGGGCGGTCTCTGGCGCACTAGGCACGCTCGGGGTCTCGCTGGGCGTGCTCGGGGTCGCACTGGCACTGGGCGCGGAAGACGGCTGCTCGAAATACTGGCAGCCGGCCATCAGCACCACCATTATGGCACCGCAACCAAGCGCGGAAAAAAATTCCAGGGACTTGTTGATTTTCATTGGGGATACTCGATTCCGCTGCATCGGCGAGGGGATTTCAAATAGAATTTTCACCACTTGCAGTCGGCTGGCGAATGATTTCACGCTCAATTAAGCGGCCGATGACCCGCCCAAAGCACGGCGGCCCCTAAAATACCATTGCACCACGCGCTGCACGGCATGGAATGCCGGCCATGGCCATGCGATTCTGCATCCTGGGAAGCGGCAGCTCGGGCAATTGCGCGCTGCTCCAGACCGACTCCACTCGCGTGTTGGTGGACGCCGGTTTCTCCGCCCGCCGCCTGGGTGAATTGCTGGCCGCACACGGGGAGTCGCTCGACCAGATCGAGGCCATCTTTCTCACCCACGAGCATAGCGACCACACGACCGGACTTAGCGGACTCGCAAAATTTCCCCAGATTAAGATCTTCGCCAACCCCGCGACGGCGCGCGCCGCCCAGGCCGGGCTCAAGCACCGCCCCGCGTGGCAGTTGTTCGAAACCGGCACCCGCTTCAGTTTCCGCGACCTCGAGATAGAAAGCTTCGCCGTGCCGCACGACGCCCACGACCCGGTGGGGTTCCTTTTTTCTCACGGGGAGGGCAGCCCGCTGTCGCCGCGGCACGCGCTGGCCTGGCTCACCGATCTCGGTCATGCGCCACAGCATATTCGCGAGCGCATCCGCGAAGCGGACGTGCTGGTCGTCGAGGCCAATCATTGCACCGAGATGCTCCAAGCCGACCCGAAGCGCCCCTGGTCGCTCAAGCAGCGCATCGGCGGCCGCCACGGCCATCTGTCCAATGACCGCGCGAGGGAATTGCTCGAGTCCGTGGCCAGCCCGCGTTGGCGCCGCGTCTATCTCGCGCATCTCTCGCGCGACTGCAACAGCGCCGCCGCGATTGAAAAGACGTTCGCCACCGCCCGCACCGTCCTGGGCTGCACCTTCTCCATCGTCGCACCCGGCACCGGCACGCCTTTTGACGACTTTTCTTAGCTAAAATCGAAAATGGGGCTTGTTTTCAGTTTTGAAATGCGACTGAAACCATCGCCCGGGCCGCATTGGGCATAAAACCAGCATTAAACCTGCGATATTATGACCGACACCGTGTCCGCCAAGACCCTCCGCCGAACAAAAATCATCTTCACCCTCGGCCCAGCCACCGAAAGCGAGGACATGCTGGAGAAAATCATCGGGAGCGGCGCCGACGTCGCCCGCCTGAACATGGCCCACGGCAACCACGAGTGGACGCGCACCATGATCCGCCGCATCCGCGCCGTTGGCCAGCGCGTCGGCCGCGATATCGCCATCATGATGGATATCAAAGGTCCCGAGATTCGCACCGGCGACCTATCCGCGCCGATCGAGTTGAAGCCGGGAGAGACCTTCGATTTCACCGTCCGACCCGGCGTCGGCGGTGAACAGACGGAAGAAATCCGCTCGGTAGACGTCAACTATCGCGACCTGGTCAACGACATCAAGGTCGGCGACACCGTGCTCGTGGACAGCGGCCTTATCCGCCTCGAAGTGCTGGCCAAGGACGCCGCCCGCATCCGTTGCAAGGTCCTCACGGCGGGCGAGTTGAAATCAAGGCGCCACATCAACCTTCCCGGCATCAAGGTCAACCTGCCGTCGTTCACCGAAAAGGACCGCGCCGACACGCTGGTCGGGTTGGCGGAAGGCGTCGATTTCATCGCCCTATCCTTTGTCCGCGAAGCCGCCGACGTGGAAAACCTGCGCACCTTTCTTCGCGAACAGAAATCACGGGCCAAGATCATTGCCAAAATCGAGGACCAGTCCGCCATCGCCCATCTCGATGAAATTGTGAAGGCCAGCGATTCCATCATGGTCGCGCGCGGCGACCTTGGCATCGAGGTGCCGTTTGAGGAGCTGCCCATCATCCAGCGCCGCGCCGTGCAGGCCTGCCTCACCCACGGGCGGCCGGTCATCATCGCCACCCACATGCTCGAGTCGATGATCGCCCAGCCCATGCCCACCCGCGCCGAAATCACCGACGTGGCCAATGCCGTTTTCGAACGCTCCGACTGCGTCATGCTCTCGGGCGAAACCACGGTCGGCAAATACCCGCTCGAATGCGTCCAAATCCTCGACAAGATCGCGCGCCGGGTCGAAGCCGAGGAAGCCGAGACCGGCCAATCGGTCGACCTGGCGGAGTTTGTTTCGGATAAATTGAAAGTACTGCATTCAGCCGTGGTCATGGCCAACGAGATTCCCGGCAGCGTCCTGCTCACTTTCACCCGCCAGGGCTTTATGGCGCGGGGTCTCGCGTCGCTGCGGCCGGTGCGTGCGCCTATTCTGGCTTTTGCGCCTTCGATCGAGATCGCCCGCCAGCTCCACCTGCTGCGCGGCGTCGAACCGTTCCTCATGCCTTTCGTCTCCGAGCCTAACGACACGATCCAAAATGCCATCTTGGTTCTCACCCGTTCCGGCCGGCTAAAACGCGGCGACAAGCTGATCATCGCCACCGACATCCTCGCGCAAGACCGCATTGTGGACAGCGTGCAACTGCGCACGGTGCAGTAAGTAAAATCCGCAGAGAATATATAATCATTTTACGCATTTGATTTCCGGTTGACCGTTTAGGATCCATTTGAACAACTATTTTCCATGGGCAGTCCCCAAGAAATTTCGATGCGTCGGAAAAGGCAGATCTATCCCGTAGTTTCACTCGTAGCGTTGAACTTGTTGAGGCTCTTTTGGGAAGGTCCCGAGCTTTTCCCCTGTTTCAGATTATCTATTTCGCTTTTGCTAGGCGCAAGCATCGCAGGCCTGTGGATCGAGGTTGTGAAATTGTCGAAAAACCTGGATAACAGATAGCCTATTTGATACCTGCCGTCGTGCCTATTCTATCCGAAAATGATTTAGTCGTAGTTGGTTGGTAGTTGGTAGTTGGTAGTTGGTAGTTGGTAGTTGGTAGTTGGTGGGTGGTGGGTGGCTCGAAGTTTTAACGTTCGACATCCGATGCCGACCGCGACGTCCGCGGCAGAATAGACGTGCAGAATCCCGCGGGAGCGGGCAAGTTCCAGCCTCCAGCCCCAGCTAAAAATGCTTCTCTTCCCCGCTTTCCCCCGCGACCAAAAAACGGCCCCTGTTGTGCGCGTCGTCCAAATCGCGTTTCTTTGTTTATTCAGCTCGCTGCTGCGGGCCCCAGATCTTCGCGCCGCCAACGCGGAGGCCTGGCCCACCCTCCCGCCGGAACAACTCACCGGCAAAACCGCGCCGCTGGAACCGGATGCCGCGGCCGAGGTGCTCTTGCGGAAAATCGAGATCGACGACACGGATTTTCCAAATAGGCGCACCACGACGGAATATACCCGCTATAAGATATTCGACCCGGAACGGGCGGACCCTATCGTACGCCTGTCCCAGTTTGCCTCGACCTACAGTGGCGACGATATCCGCGACGTGGATATGAGCGCCCGCCTGACGCTTGCGGACGGGTCGACGAAGGAGTTCGGGGCGGAATCCGTCCACGAACAAGTCGTGGTCCGCAAGAGTGCCTCCGAGTCGTTTTTATTCCGGCTGTTTGGATCGAGTGGAATCGAGGTTAAACATAAATTTATTGCGGTAGGCGGCACCCAGCCGGGCTCAATCCTGGAATTTAAAGTTCGGACGGTCGAAATGCATCCGCCCCGCGCCACTTTCCGGCCTTTGCAGATTGCCGACATTCCCACCCGGCGCCTGGAATACACGCAACATCTCGGACGAACCCCGTATTTCCGGACCTCGTTTTTTGTTCTAAATAACGCCAACATTGAAACGCAGGAGGATCAGGAAAACTTGACCGTCACCCTTTCCGGGCACGATTTGCCGTCGCTGCACGACGAGCCCTATTCCGGCGTTCCAGCCGATTATTCGGCCACCGCGGTCTCCTGCTACGACATCACCAGCCTGATTTCATATAATGGCTTCAATATATCGCAACGAACCGCCGCGAACCAGGATCCCTGGGCCGCCTACGCGACGGTGATAAACTGGTTTTCAAAAGATCACATCCAAGTCAACCGGGCGGTTAAGGAAGCGGCCCAACAAATTACGCAAGGGGCCAAGGACGATCTGGAAAAAGCGCAACGCATCCATGATTACGTGCAGAATTTATTCCAACGGTTCGTCCATCAGCCAAAAAAATCGTCCGAGGCCGCCAGTCCGGTGAGCTACGCCGTCAAAATGAAGAGCGTGTTAAATTTCGAGAAAGACAAGCCTCCCCATCTCAGCGCGAACGATTTTCTCTGGCTTGCGATCAGTCTGGATCGGGCGGCTGGGTTGCACGCGGAGGTCCTCCTCGTGCCCAGTCGCTCACTTTCGCGTTTTGACCCTCGGCTGGTCTCCATGGCCTTTCTGCCGGACCTTTGCGCGGCCGTCGAGGTGGGCGGCCAATGGCATTTTTCGATGCCGCAACTTCCCTCGCCGCTCCTTTTCGACCAACTGCCTTGGCAGCTGGAAGGGCAGCCGGCGCTGCTGGCCTTGGAAGACAAGCAGGAATTTATCGACGTCCCGTGCACCGCTCCGGCCCAAACGGTAATCCGTCATGAAGGGACGTTCGAATTGAGCGCTGATGGCACCCTCACCGGACAAGGCAAGCTCAGCTTCACGGGCCACTCCGCTTACAGCGCGCGCTCCGTATTGCGCGGAAAGAACGAAGAAAGGCAGCGCGCCATTGTGCAAAAGTTTATCGACCGGGAACTCGCGCCGGCCGAGATCGAAATCACCGGCCTCAAGAACCTGGACGATCTCAGCCAGCCCGTGGAGATCTCCTTCCATCTGACTTGGACCGGTTTCGCCACCGTCGCCGACCATCGCCTATTCATTCACCCGTTTGTCTTTCGCACCCACGCGACCTCCCCATTTGCTGCGACCGAAAGGCATTATCCGATTTATTTTCCGTATGCTCGCCAGGAAAACGACCATCTGACCATTGCCTTTCCCGCGGGATACGACCTCGAAGCCAAAGTCGCCCCGGCGTCCCACCCCGGCGAGAGCCTGTCCCACACGCTCAAGCTGGCCTACAGCCCGAAACATCATGTCCTTTACGTCGATCGCGATTTTTCATCGACCCTGATCGCCGTGCCTCCCTCGGACTATGCACAATTGAAGCAATGGTAC
>JBEKQH010000023.1:0-10353 GCA_049519915.1 Opitutaceae bacterium | reverse complement strand
GAAGCTATTACTTTTCGACGACCTGAAAAACGATCCCGCGGGCTTGTGCGAAAACGTGTGCCGGTTCCTGGAGATTCCCAACACGAAGGACCGCGTGCTGAGTCGGGAAAACGGCGCGGTGATCCCGCGTTCGATTCCCCTGCAATATCGGCTGCGGGCCATCCGATCGCGTCTGCGCCACCGGTTCGGCGTGTCCGATCGGTTGGTAACGGGTTGGTTGGTCATGGCCATGTTGGCCAACAAGGCGCGCGGGACGAAGCGGCCCATGTCGCCGGCGGTTCGGGAGCAATTGGTCGAAAGGTACCGGGCGAGCGTGGAGCAACTGGCCGACTTGATCCGACGCGACCTTTCGCACTGGCTTAATTAGCCTTCGGCGAACACCATGAAAAGAACGGCAGGCTCCACCCCTAGAGACGGTCCCACGTCCGTTCTGTCCTCCCAAGTGGTCCGGACGGGAGCTTATGCAAGCTTGTTGAGTTTGCTATCGGAATGACCTTCCCCTGGCAGATCGCGACGCCGCCCGGGCCGCTCGCTGCGGATGTCGTCCATGTCTGGCGGGCTTCGCTGGACCCGGAGGAGATACGCCTCGACGACTTCCGGCCGATTCTGTCGGCGGACGAGCAGACGCGTGCGGCCCGTTTCCGTTTTGAAAAGGACCGGCAGCATTTTGTGATCGCGCACAGCGTGCTCCGACTCCTGCTGTCGGCCTACCTCGGTGTCGAACCGAAGCAGGTGCGGTTGGTTGCCGACGACCGCGGCAAGCCACGATTGGCGGATCAAACGGATGGCTCGATCCGTTTCAACCTGTCCCATTCGGGCGCACTGGCCTTATATGCGCTTTGTCTTGGTCGCGAAGTGGGGGTGGACGTTGAAAAGGTCGATCGCTCGGTGGAACCCATGGCCGTCGCCCGACGAATGTTTACTCCCAGCGAGGCGGGCCGGCTTGAGGCCTTGTTGGGCGAAGAGCGGACGACGGCTTTTTTCGAGCTATGGACCCGCATGGAAGCGCTGGCGAAAGCCACCGGCCACGGGCTTGGTTCGAAGTCGGCCAACGACGGTTTTTTGCCGGTGAACGATGGCGCGACGTTGGGCGGAGCGAAAGGCCAACCCGGCGACGAAGCGGGTTGGCAAACCGTTTCCCTGCAACCCGGCGCGGGCTATGCGGGTGCGGTGGCCGCGCAAGGCACCGACTGGACAATTCGATGCTGGGAGTGGTCGAATTTCAAAAACACGCCCTAAGCCCTCGCGGGCGTCCCCCTTGTGATCGCGGCAACAATCCGGCTGACGCGGCCTTATTTCTTTTCGCTTTTGGGGCCGCTGCTTCTCTTTCCGCCGCCGGAATTAAGCATGGCGCCGGCGATGACACCGATGCCGAAAATACCGAAATAGATATAGGCCGCCGGAGCGGAGACTCCCTGGGCGACGACAACCGGAAACGAAAAGTGAATCGTGTTGGTGTTGTTTATCACCACGTAGAGCAGAACAAACAACATCGCGAGGAAGACGATAATCCGAAGGAACATTTTGAAACCCATGGTGATAGAAGTTAGAATAGCGGTGAAATCGAAAGAAGCCCGGCCGAGGGGTAGACTGCTGATGGTCTGTCCGGTGAGTTCCTTCCGGTCAAATGGAAAGGGCGAAATTGAGGGCGCTGATTAGGAAGAGGGAAGCCATGAAACCCGGAATAATCTTCCTGGCTTCCTTCTCAATGAATTCTCCGGCCGCTTGCGCTGGAGGTCGGGCCGGACACACTCGGGGCATGGTCAAAAAGCTCCTCCATACCAGACTGCGGGTGAACGATCTCGAGCGCACGGTGACGTTTTACCAGGAGGCCCTCGGTCTCACCCTCGATCGCAGACATCTTTCGCCGCGCGGCGCGCAGCTCGCTTTTTTGCGCACGCCAAACAGCGACGAAGAGATCGAAATTTGCCAGATGCCGCCGGGTGCGCCGTCGGTGCAAGTGCAGCCCGATCTCATGCACCTGGCTTTCGCGGTGGACGATTTGGAAAAATTCGCCGGTGAGCTGAAGAAGAAGGGCTACGGGCTCAGTGACGGGCCGACAAAATCCAGCAGCGGATGGAAAATCGCTTTCATCGACGCGCCGGAAGGCTATGAGGTGGAGCTCATCGAGCGGCCGGCGTAAAAGGCGAACGCCGGACGGACCAAGTAACAGGTGACAGGGCACAAGTGCCAAGAACTCCAATCTTGAGTCTGGAACGCGGTAGCTCGACTTGAAACTGGGAGCCCGGAACTTTGAACGCCACGGGCCTAAATCGATCACACGAGGACGTGTGATCGATCCAGGCTAACGCCCCGCGGCGCGGCGTTCGAAAGCGAAGAGATATTGCTGGGCGAGGCCGGCGAGCGGACCGAAATGCGCCCGCCCGAAGTGTGCGACCTGCGCAGGCTTCCACCCCTGCAAGCCATAGCGGCTCGCCAGGGTTTTCAGAATCCACACGTCGACGGGAAACGCTTCGAGCCGGCCGGCGCCGAAGAGCAGGACGCAGTCGGCAATCTTTTCGCCGACGCCCGGCAGCTCGCACAGCCCCGCTTTGGCCTCGGCGTAAGGCCGCGCGGCCGTCGCTTCGAGCCAGCCGGGGTGCGCGGCGAGAAAGCGGGCGGTCTGATGGATGAAACGCGCGCGGAAGCCGAGCAGGCAACGGCGCAACTCGGCCTCGGAGACCTCGGCGAGTTCCGCCCAAGTGGGAAGGCGGTGGCAAGAAGTGGAAAGTGGAGAGTGGAAAGTTGAAAGTTGAAACCGCGGCTGGCCATGGCGTTGGGCGAGGAGTGCGCTCATTTGTTTGATCTGCACAATTTGTTTCGTGGCGCTGCAGAGAAAGTGTAGCAGCGTTTCGCCAAGCGGCTGACGTAAAATGCGCAGGCCCGGGAAAGCGGCGAGACAGCGCGCGAGATGCGCGTCGCTGCGCCAGGGCAGGGAGTCGGCGAGAGCCTTCCAGTCGCAATCGGCCGCAAAATAGTCGTGCAGCGCCGGTCCGACCGACGGATCGATGGCGCGGGGCGCGCGCCAAAGCAGTCGGCCGTCGTTCAGACCAAGCTCGGCGACATATCCGGCCCAACCCCCGCGCCAAATTTGTCCGCCGGCGGCCGAGGATTCCGCGGCGGGGTGCCAGCCAAAGGCCTGGCCGCCGTCGAGGATTTCAGCCAGCAGGGTGGGATCGGGCGGCGGCGTGACCGGAAGCGGCTGCCAGTCGGTCCAGAAAAGCGTCATGGCGTACACGCTGACAGCGCGAGGCTGCGAGGGCAAACCGTGGTTCATTTTCACCTAGCCGCGGGTCGGACTTTGCCTCCACGGTGCTAAAACCCGCGCTTAGGTCTCGCCAAGGACGAGTCGATCCAACTGGCTTGGCCCATGGGAGATTCGTCCCGCCACTCAGCGTCTCCAATCGATCCCAGCCGCCATCCGACCTATCGCTTGATCTTGGTCGGCGCGGTCTTTGCGATTTGCCTGGTTCGACTGGCCGAATTCGTCGACGCCAATGCCGTCAATCTGCCGTTTGAGGATCAGTGGGATTCTCTGACGCCGTTGTTTAAAGAGCAGGGTCCCTGGGCTTGTTTCTTCTATCAACACGGTCCACCTCGGTTGGGACTCGGCGGCTTGGTCGATTGGTTTCTCTATCGAGCCACCGGCTGGAACGTTTGTGCCGAAGCCTGGGCTGAGGTGATCGCGCTTGGATTAGCCACTCTCGCCGCGCTGGCCTTGGTGACCCGCTTGCGCGGGCGACTCAGCTGGAGCGACGCCGGCTTTCCCTTGCTGTTGCTGAGTCCGATCCATTGGGAGTCGATGACGCTGACTCCGTTTCTTGCGGCGATGATTCTGCCCCTTTTGCTTACGTTGTTGCTGGCCTATGCCTGGAGCTGGGCGGACTCGACGGCACGGACGGCCGCAATCGGGGTGCTGGGCTCATTGGATCTTTTTACCGGCTATGGTCTTTGCAGCGCCCCCGTGACCATCGGGCTGGCCGTTTTGCTTTGGCTGCGGCCAAACGAGAAAGACCCAAAAGCGGAACGCCGGCAGGCCGGGCTGATCCTGCTTTGTTTGGCGGGTGCCGGGCTTGGCTTTGCGCACGGATATCATTGGACCGCGGCCGTGCCAGGTTGGCGCTTTCCAGTTCCGCAGGTCTGGGACTATCCGCGTTTCTGCGCCTTGATGTTCGCCAGCCTCCTGGGTCTTCGCTCCATTTCTGCGACCACGGTCGTAGCCGGAGCCGTGCTGCTCGGTTTGGTTTTGGGGGCATTTCTTGAGGCCACGGTAAAGATCTGGCGACACAAGGCGACGGCCCGCGCGAGGGCCGTGTGGGCCTTGACCGGAACTTCATTGGTCTACGCTGCGCTTACGGCGATCGGGCGCCTCCCCGTCAATATTCAAGCGGCCTTCATGTGGAGATATATGACATTGATGACGCCGGCTCTGTGCGGACTGGCGATGGCGGCGGAAGGATGGGCGGAAGCGAGGAGCAAAATCTGGGGGCGTTGTTTGATGATGGCCTGGGTCGTGCTTGCCGCCGCCATCTGGTGCGATTTTTTGCCTGAGCGTTATGGAGACGCCGTTGCCGAGGGGAAAAGGAAGTGGATCGCCAGCTATTTGGCGACGCGGGATCTCCACGCGGCAAACCAGGAAGCGGATTGCGACGTCTATTTTTGGGATCCGGATTCGCCTTTGGTGGCCGAACGACTCCGCTGGCTTGACCGCCGGAACCTCTCGTTTTTCAAGGATTCGGTCGGCCGAAGCGAAGGCCGGCCGGCCTCCGGCCCGAAATAAGCCGGGCGTGTCCTCGGTTATTGGGTCAGCGGTTATTCCCGCGCCTGGGGGTCGGCGGGTTTGCTCCACAAGAAGCTTTGCGTGCTGGCGAGCTCCGCGCCATCGGGCGTACGCACGACCAGTTTCCAGGCCACGGGGTGGGCTTTGGCGTTCGGCCAATCGTTGCCGGTGAGGCCGCACTCAAAGACGTGTCCGCCCGCCGGCAGATTGGCCGTGAATTTAAACGGGTGTGGCGTGGCTGAGGCCGGCGAGATGACGCTCAGCTCGAACGTGGCGCCGGCCACCGGACCGCCGGTGTTATTCAGTCGCACGAGAAAATAAAACCCGGCGCGCTGGGCCGGCCGGGTGCGCAATACGGTTTCGCCGCCGCTGTTTTCCTTGCCGTCGAAGTATTCGGAGATGCGTTCGAACGACTCGGCGCTGCGATAGCCGGGCCAAACGCGGACCACGGTCACCTCGCCGGCACGCGCTGCGGCAAAGCAGAAGAAGGCGCAAATAAAAACGAGGGCGGGTCGATGGGGGAGGAAGCGCATGCCTGTGCGATAGGCCAATTTCTCGCCTGCGACAAGCCAGCAGAGTTTTTCAACAGCCTGCTAACGCGTCATTTTTCGAGGTCGATGTATTGGTAGCGATGGTAGCCCAGCAGCGCGGAGCTCCAACCCTTGACGCAAGGTTGGATGAGATAAGTGCGGGTGCCATAGTAGATCGGCGCGAGGGGAGCTTCGTCGAGGAGCAGCGCCTCGGCCTTTTGCATGAGCGCATTGCGCCGGGCCGGGTCCGGCGCGCGGTCGGCCTCGTTGTTGAGGCGGTCGTAGCCGGGATCGGCCCAACCGGTCTCATTGTTGCCGCTGTCGCTCTTGAAAAGATCAAGAAAGGTGCTCGGGTCGTCGTAATCGCCAATCCAGCGGTAAAACGAGATCTGGTAGTGCAAGGCCTGGGCGTTGGCCAGCCAGGTCTTTTGTTCAAGCGACGAGATCCCGACGCGGATGCCCAGCTCCCGCTTCCAGGTTTCCTGGATTGCGTCGGCCACGGCCCGCCAGATGTTGTCATTCTTGGTCTGAATTTCGAGGGCGGGAAAATTTTTCCCGCCGGGATAGCCGGCCTGGGCCAGAAGCGCGCGCGCCGCGGCGAAATCAGTGGGGATTTTTGCCTCCGGCGTGTAGCCCGCCGTGTCGGGCGGCGTCAGGGCGGTCGCGGGCTGGCAACTTCCGTAAAGCACGTCCCGGGCGATGGCGCCGCGGTCGATGGCGCGGGCCAACGCTTGGCGGACCCGAGGGTCGTTGAGGGGCGGCTGGGTGACGTTGAATTGGAGAAATTCCGTTTCGATGAACGGGTCGAGGCGCAGGAACTGAGGCGCTTCGCGGCGGTAATAGGCGATGCGCTCGGGCAGCAGCTGGTAGGTGAGATGCACCTGGCCCGCGCGAAAATTGCTCTCATCGGTGGCGATATCGTCGGTGGGGTAAAAGACCACGGCGTTGAGGTGGTTGCGGGCGGCGTCCCAATAGAGAGGGTTCTTGACCACGATGATGCGCGAATTGGGCGACCATTCTTTCAAGACGAAAGGGCCGTCGCCGACCAAGTTTCCGGGACGCGTCCAAAGCGTGCCGCGTTGATCCATTTTCCCGAACGTCTCGATGGTCGCGCGATGGACGGGAAACCATGCCTGGTGGGCGGCAACGACCGGGAGGAAAGGGCAAGGGTGATCGAGCGTGATCCGCAGCGTGCGCGCGTCGAGCGCCCGGGCCCCGACTTGGTCGAAATCGGCGATCCTCCCGCGATTGAAGGCTTCGGCGTTTTTGATGAAATAAAGCAGGTAGGAATATTCGCTAGCGAAGCCCGGCGAAAGGATGCGGTGGAAGGAATAGACAAAATCGTCAGCCGTCACGGGATCGCCATTCGACCACGCGGCGTCGGCGCGCAGGTGGAAGGTGTAAACCAGCCCGTCGGACGAGAGGTCCCAGCGCTCGGCTACGCCCGGCACGGCTTGCGACGTCTTCTCGTCGATGCAAGTGAGACCTTCAAAAAGGGCGATGAGGACGTTGCCATCGGTGTAGGGGATGTCGATTTGGGGATCAAGATCCTGCGGCTCGGCGCCATTGCCGAGCAGCAGCGTCTTGGTCCGGACGCCGTCCTCGGCGGGCGATTCGCGTTTGGCGCAGCCGACGGCGAGGAAAACAGCCAGCAGGCCGGAAACGATAAGCACGTCGCGGAAGCGCATACACGCCAAGTATTATGTGACAGGTCTCAAGTGGCAAGAGAGCGCTGGGCGTGGGTGATGTCCTAATTTGAATTTTGCTGTCTTATTGTAGCCGGTCGCTGACCCCGGCCACCGGCCTCAGCGAGGCCGGCTACAGTTAAATTAGGACACTACCCTGGGCGTGTGCCGAACCACCAACTATTCACGACCCGGGCCCAATCGGCCAAAGCGGTTTCGATCTGGGCGCGGGCCTTGCCCGGTTCGAGGACGGTCGAGTATTGCGGCAGCCAGAAAAAAATTCTAATAAAGCGCAGCCCAGTCCGTCTTACACTGCGAACACTCCACGTGAAACCCACATCCGACCAGCCGGAGGAATCACATGCACACGACGCTCAATGGGTCGAAACGACGGTTACGCGCTATCAGGCGCCGCTTACGCGCTACGCCACCCGCCTGCTTGGCGACACCGAGCGGGCGCGCGATGTCGTGCAGGATTCGTTTGCGCGTCTTCTGGCCCAGCCGCGCGCCGCGGTGGACGGCCATGCGGTGGAATGGTTGTTCACGGTCTGCCGGAATCGAGCGCTCGACGTATTGCGCAAGGAGGGTCGCATGAAACGGTTCGAGGACGGCGCCGTGGATCGGGTGGTCGACGCCGCCCCGCGCCCCGGTCGCGCGCTCGAGCAGGCCGAGACGCACACCGCGCTGTTGCGGCTGATCGACCTGCTACCAGCCAATCAGCAGGAGGTCGTGCGGCTGAAATTCCAAAACGGCTTCAGCTACAAGGAAATCAGCCGCATCACCCAGCTTTCGGTCACCAATGTGGGCTTTCTGATTCACACCGCGGTGGCGCGGCTGCGGCGCGAATGGGCGGCGCAGGGAGAATGATCAACGACGAATGACGAAATCCGAATGGCGAATAAGGAATCACGATGAACGATACAAAACTTTCCCCTGACGACCCGAGACTGACCGCTTACGCGCTCGGCGAGCTAGAAGGCGCTGAGCGCACCGCGGTCGAAGCCATGCTGAAAAATGACGCGGCCGCGCAGGCCGCGGTCGAGGAAATCCGCGCGACCGCGCAACAGATCGAGGCGGCGTTGGCGGCCGAAGCGGCTGCACCAGAGATCGTGCCTCCGATCACGGCCAAGCTGCTCACGCCCTATGCTCCCGCGCGCAAGCTTGTGCCTTTTCCCTACTGGCTCGTAGGCGGGCTGGCCGCGGCCTGTCTCGCGGTTGTCCTGACCTTGCATGAACAGTCGGCCGTGCGTCTGGCGCGCCAGGAAAGAGCCGACCTGGCGGCGCGGCAGGAAGCGATGGACAGAAAGGCTACGATCCATCGTGTTTCAATGAAATCAGCGGCGCCGACGGCCGATAAAATTCCCAGCGGCTACACCGAAGTAATCCTGAATTCCCCGGCCGGCGCAAATAATCCGCCGGCGCAACTAGCCGTAGCCGACCAGCCGGCCGCACCCGCCAATAAGCAGGCGGTCGAATCACCGGCGGCCGACGAAACCATCAAACTGCCCACGTTCGAAGTCACCGCGTCAAAGACCACTGGCTATCAGGCGGCCAATTCGGTCAGCGGCACGCGGGTCAATACGAAGATCGCCGAGCTGCCGTTCTCGATCAGCGCGGTCTCGGAGAAGACGATGCGCGACCTGGGAGGCACCCGTGTCGATGCGTCCGGGACGGCGGTGACAAATAGCGCGGGTTATGTTTCTCCGCCCCGCGCTGTGTCCGGCGAATTCAACACCGAGGCTTATGCTTACCACGCGGACAACGAATTTCTATCGGTCGCGCAAAATCCCCTTTCGACCTTTGCCCTCGACGTGGACACGGCGAGCTACGCCAACGTGCGGCGGTTCTTGCAGGCGGGCCAGCGCCCGCCGGCGGACGCGGTGCGGATCGAGGAATTGGTGAATTACTTTCCCTATGCTTACGAAGCGCCGCGAGGCGAGGCGCCGTTGGCTGCCACCTTGGAAGTGGCGGCCGCACCCTGGGCGCCCGCGCACCGGCTGGTGCGCATCGGCCTGAAGGCCCGCGATGTCACCGCGGCGGCGCGGCCGGCGGCCAACCTGGTCTTTTTGATCGACGTATCGGGCTCGATGGACGAACCGGACAAGCTTCCGCTGCTCCAGCAGTCGCTGCGCTTGCTGCTCGGCCAGCTCCGGGCCGACGACCGCGTGGCCATCGTGACGTATGCGGGCGAATCCAGCCTCGCATTGCCCTCCACTCCGGCGTCGCACCGCCGCGAAATCGCCGAGGTGCTCGATGCCTTGCATGCGGCGGGGTCGACCAACGGCGGCCGCGGCCTCGAGCTAGCCTACGATATCGCCAAGGCCAATTTTATCACCGGCGGAGTGAACCGCGTGATTCTCGCGACCGACGGCGACTTCAACGTCGGCCTGACGGACGAAGGCGGCCTGGTGCGGCTGGTCGAGGAAAAGGCGCGCTCGGGCGTCGAGCTGACCGCGCTCGGTTTCGGCACCGGCAATTACAAGGACGCCATGTTCAAGCAATTGGCCGACAAGGGCCACGGCAACTACGGCTACGTCGACACGCCCGATGAGGCGCGGAAACTGCTGGCCGAGCAGGTCGGCGGCACGCTCGTGACCGTGGCGCGGGACGTGAAGGCGCAGGTGGAGTTCAATCCGGCGAAGGTCGTTGCGTATCGATTGATCGGATACGACGACCGCGTCTTGAAAAAGGAAGACTTCAACCACGACGCGATCACGGCGGGCGAGGTGGGCGCGGGGCGCACCGTGACGGCGCTCTATGAGATCGTGCCCGCGGGCGCGGAGCCGCCGGCGACGCCGGGCGTCGATGCGCTGAAGTACGGAAAAGCCGAGAGGCGGGAGCCGAGAGTCGAGAGGCCGGAATCCGCCGAGTTGCTGACGGTGAAGGTGCGTTACACCCCGCCCGAGGGCGGGGCGAGCCGGCGGTTGGAGTTTCCGCTGACCGACCGCGGAGCCGCCTTCGCCGAGGCGAGCGCGGACTTCAAGTTCGCCGCCGCCGTGGCGGGCTTCGGAATGATTTTACGCGATTCGCCTTACAAGGGCAGCGCCACCTGGGCGGCCGTAGAGCAATGGGCCGGGCAGGGACTGGGCACGGATGCGGGCGGCTGGCGCGCGGAGTTTGTCGGTCTCGTGCGCCAGGCCGGGAAATTGTCCGAATAGGGCGAATTTTGAGTAGCTTTCCGGCCGTTTCCCATTTGATGCTTCCCGGCTCGCCCATGCCGCAAAACGTCGTTGCGTTCCATTTTTCCCTGCGCGATCCACAGGGCCGACTGATCGATACGTCGATCGGCGGCACGCCGGTGGTTTATCTCGAAGGCGCGGGCCAGATTATCGACGGCTTGGATGAGCAGCTGCGCGGC
>JBEKQH010000022.1:0-10453 GCA_049519915.1 Opitutaceae bacterium | reverse complement strand
CATGCGCTGGAACAGGTTGAGATTTTCCGCGACCGTGCGGTTGCGCCAGGGTGAATCCCGGCCGGGCTTGTCCGGCGACCCGCGATATTCGTCGGTTTCCTTGGGCGAAAGGTCGCAGACGTAGGCCTTGCCCTTTTTGATCAGGGCGACGGCGTATTCATAAATCTGGTCAAAATAGTCGCTGGCGTAAAAAGGCTCGAGGCCAGAGGCAAGAGGTGAGAGGTGGGAGCCCGTTACAGCGGGGAGATAAAAATCCGGCTGGCCGTCGACGGTGCGAGCCTCCGGCCTCTTCCCCTTGGGTTTGAAGCCGAGGCAAGGCTCGGCCCAGCCGCCGATGAGCCATTTGACGTCGGCGACGATGGAATCGACATACTCGACATCTTCCTTCGTCGGGTTGGTGTCATCCATGCGGAGGTTGCACTGGCCGCCGTTTTCGTGGGCGATGCCGAAATTGAGGCAGATGGACTTGGCGTGGCCGATATGCAGGTAGCCGTTGGGCTCGGGCGGGAATCGGGTGACGATCTTCGCGTAACGCTTTTCGGCCACATGTTGGGCAACAATGTCGCGGATGAAATCGCTGGGGGCCGGTGCGGCGGGCTCGGTGTTCTCGGCAGTCATAACCAGGCAAATTGCGGAACCGGTGGACGCGAGGCAACGACGCAATTTCGCAAAAAAGAGGCCCTGTTGGTTGCCCGTGGGCAAAGCCCGACAGAGTCCTCCCGCAGGCTGGACAAATGTTTTAGCAGCACGCTACGCTGAGGAGATGAAGATATACCTCGATGGAAAATTCGTCGACAAAGCTGATGCGAAAGTCTCCGTGTTCGACCACGGCCTGCTTTACGGCGACGGCATTTTCGAAGGCATCCGGCTTTACGCCGGCAACGTTTTCCGGCTGGAGCAGCACCTGGAGCGTTTTGAGTATTCGGCCAAGGCGATCATGCTGCGGTTGCCGCTCTCTCGCGCCGAGATGTCGACCGCCGTGTGCGAGACTTGCCGCCAGAACAGCTTGCGCGACGGATACATCCGTCTGGTGGTTACGCGCGGAGTGGGCGACCTCGGGCTTTCTCCCTGGCTGTGCCCGAAACCGACGATCTTCATCATCGCCGACAAGATCGCGCTTTATCCCACGGAATTTTATGAAAAAGGACTTGAGATCGTCACCGCTCCCACCCGGCGTTGGAGTCCGGACGCGCTGCCACCCGCGGTCAAATCGCTCAATTACCTTAACAACATCCTGGCCAAGATGGAGGCCCGGCAGGCCGGCGTCCACGAGGCCATCATGCTTAACGACCAGGGCTATGTCGCCGAATGCACGGGCGATAATCTCTTCGTGGTGCATAAGGGCGTGATTCTAACGCCTGCGGCCTCGCAGGGCGCGCTCAAAGGCATCACCCGCGACACGGTGTTCGACCTCGGCTTGGAACTGGGTCTGCCCGTCCAGGAAAACAACCTCACGCGTTACGATGTGTGGAATGCCGACGAATGTTTCCTGACCGGCACGGGCGCCGAGGTCATTCCCGTGGTCAAACTCGACGGCCGCGAGATCGGCGCGGGCCAACCCGGACCCATCACCCAGCGGGTATTGGCGGCGTTCCATCGCCGCGTGTTGACCGAAGGGACGAGGCTCTAGCCCGTCGGGCTTCGCCCACGGGCTGCTAACCGATAATGCATTGAGTTTGCAGGGTGTGCCAGGTCAGCGCACACGGTGGGCCGAGGTGCGCGGTTCTGTCCCGTTGTCGGCGATGCGTTGCACGCTTGCCAGACAGCGCAGGCCTGGCATGATTAGTGCAAGAAACCGAAGCATGTCTGAACATTCGCCTTAGAATTTTGCAAACCCAGTCGAATGTTAAGACCGGTATGCTATATTTCTCCCATGGCCAATCCGCTCAAATGTGACCTCTGCTCCAAGCCCGCGACCGTGCACCTCACGCAAATCGTGAATAACAAGGTGCACAAGGTGGACTTGTGCGAAGCGTGCGCGCAGGCCAAAGGCGTGACCGATCCGAGCGGTTTCTCCCTGGCGGATCTGTTGCTCAAGACTTCGCTCAATGCGGAGCCTACGGCCAGCCTGCGGTGCGAGCAGTGCGGCTTTACTTCCATGGATTTCAAGAAGCATGGCCGCTTCGGCTGTCCCGCCTGCTACGATCATTTCAAGGACATCATCGAGCCTATGCTCGACAACATGCACAAAGGCAGCACGCACGTCGGCAAAGTCCCCCAGCGCGCGCTCGAGCGCAAATCCCTTTACGACCGCCTGACGCGGCTCGAGACCGATCTCGACAGTGCGATCAAGGCCGAGCGTTACGAGGATGCCGCCCGTTTCCGCGACGAAATCCACCAGGTCAAGCAGACCTTCGAGCAGAAACCGGCGCGCTGACCCATGAATATCGCCTCGCTTATAGATTCCCATTCGGAGCTGACCGACACGGCGACCAGCAAGTGCGCGATCGTCCTCATGACCCGCATCCGCCTGGCGCGCAATCTCGCGGGCCAGCCTTTTCCCGGCTGGGCCAAGCCCGCGCAACGCGCGAACATCCTCGAATCGTGCCGCGAGGCCGTGGGCGCCGCGCCGCAGATGAAGCGCGGCCTCAATGTCACCGTCGGCGAACTCAGCGAATTGGAGAAACAAATTCTGGTCGAACGCCATCTCATCAGCCGCGAACTCAGCGGCACCAAGGCCGGCTCCGGCGTCATCATCAGCAAAGAGCAGACGCTCTCGGTCATGATCAACGAAGAGGATCACTTGCGCATCCAAACGCTTCGCGCCGGCTTCCAGCTGAAAAAGGCGTGGAACGCCATCAACGAATTCGACACCTCGTTGGAGGAGTACCTCGACTATGCGTTTTCGCCGACCCTCGGCTATCTCACCGCCTGTCCCACGAATCTTGGCACGGCGATGCGCGCTTCGGCCATGATGCACCTGCCGGCGCTCGTCATTTCGAGCCAGATGGAAAAAGTGGTCCGCGCCGTGAACCAGCTCGGGATGGTCGTGCGCGGCCTTTTTGGCGAAGGCTCCGACGCGAGCGGCAGCATCTTCCAGATTTCCAACCAAACCACCTTGGGGGAATCCGAGGAAGATATCATCAAGCGCCTCACCACGGTGCTTAATACCATCATCGAAAACGAGCGCAATGCCCGCGAAAAGCTTTTGGAGGCCGATGCCGGCAAGCTCCACGACAAGATCGGACGCGCCTTCGGCATCCTGCAAAATTCGCACTTGCTGACCTCGAGCGAGGCCATGAACCTGCTTTCGCTCATCCGCCTCGGCATCGATTTCGGCGCGTTTCCCGATGCCGTCCGCGCCACGGTGGACCGTCTCCTGATCGAGGCGCAGCCCGGCCACATCCAGCACCTCTCGAAGCACGATCTCGAGGCCGGGGCCCGGGACGTGGCCCGCGCGATCCGACTGCGCGAGGAGTTTGCAAAAATTGCGTCGCCGAACTTTACTATCAACGGAAAGAACTGACACCATGGCCGACACCCCCGAACCGATGAACAATTTCACGCCTCGCGCCCAGCAGGTGCTCGCCCTCGCGCGCAAGGAGGCCGACCGCTTTCATCATAACTATGTGGGCACCGAGCACATCTTGCTCGGCTTGATCAAGCTCGGCCAGGGCGTCGCCGTGAGCGTGCTCCAGAAGATGGGCCTCGACCTCGAGACGGTGCGCGCCGCGGTCGAAAAACAAGTCGGCACCGGCCAGGAATCGAAGGCCGCCGGGAGCATCCCGTACACGCCGCGGGTCAAGAAGGTCCTCGCCCTGGCCGGCAAGGAAGCCAAGGCGCTCAATCATTCCTATGTCGGCACGGAACACATCCTGCTCGGTCTGCTGCGCGAAGGCGAAGGCGTGGCCGCGCGCGTGCTCAAGTCCCTGGACGTGGATATTGAACGCACGCGCAACGAGATTCTCCGGGAGCTCGATCCGCAGTTTTCAGGCGGCGAAGGCGGCGAAGAGGCCGCGGCTCCGTCGCCCCGGGGCGGGGGCGCGCCGGGCGACGAAAAGAAAGAAGTCAAGACGCCGGCGCTCAAGGCCTTCGGCCGCGACCTGACCGAACTGGCCCGCCGGGGCGAGCTCGATCCCGTGGTGGGCCGCAAGACCGAGATCCGCCGCGTGGTTCAGATCCTCTGCCGTCGGACCAAAAACAACCCGGTGCTCATCGGCGAGGCCGGCGTGGGGAAAACCGCCATTGTCGAGGGCCTCGCGCAGGAAATCGCCAGCGGCATCGTGCCCGAGATCTTGATCGACAAGAAAGTCATCACGCTCGACCTGGCTCTGATGGTCGCCGGCACCAAGTACCGCGGCCAATTCGAAGAGCGCATCAAGGCCGTGATGGATGAAATCAAACGGGCCAAGAACATCGTCCTCTTCATCGACGAGCTCCATACCATCGTCGGCGCCGGCGCCGCCGAAGGCGCGATGGACGCGTCCAATATCTTCAAACCGGCCCTCTCACGCGGAGAACTCCAGTGCATCGGAGCGACGACGCTCAACGAATACCGCAAATACATCGAGAAAGACAGCGCCCTCGACCGCCGCTTCCAGTCCGTCAAGGTGGAAGCGCCCTCGGTGGAAGACACCATTCTCATCCTCAAAGGCATTCGCAGCAAGTATGAGGACCATCACAAGGCGATTTTCACCGACAAGGCCCTGGAGGCCGCGGCCAAGCTCTCCGATCGTTACATCACCGGGCGTTTCCTGCCCGACAAAGCCATCGACGTCATGGACGAGGCCGGCTCGCGCGCCCGCATCGCCGCGCTCAACCGGCCGCCCGATATCGAGCAGCTGGCCAAAGAGATCGAGTCCGTCTGCGCCCTCAAGGAGGAGGCGATCAGCAAGCAGCATTTTGAAGAGGCGGCCCGGCACCGGGACACCGAGAAGCAACTTCGCGCCAAGCAGGAGCAGGTGACCGAGCAATGGAAAAAGGCGCGGGAAGAAAAACGCGTCACCATCGACGAGGATCTCATGATGCAGGTCGCCGCCGATTGGACCGGCATTCCGCTCAGCCGCATGGAGAAAAAGGACAACGAAAAACTCCTTTCGCTCGAGGCCGAGATTCAGAAGACCGTCATCGGCCAGGAAATCGCGGCGGCGGCCATTGCCCGCGCGCTGCGTCGCTCGCGCACCGATTTGAAGGATCCCCGCCGGCCGATCGGCTCATTTCTCTTTGTCGGCCCCACCGGCGTGGGCAAGACGGAGACCGCCAAGCAGTTGGCCGCGCAGATGTTCGGCAACCAGGACGCGCTGATCCAGATCGACATGAGCGAATACATGGAGAAGTTCTCCGTGTCGCGCCTGGTCGGTTCGCCGCCCGGCTATGTCGGCTACGAAGAGGGCGGCCAGCTCACCGAGGCGGTCCGCCGCAAGGCCTACGCCGTCATCCTTTTCGACGAGGTCGAAAAGGCCCACCCCGACGTCATCCAATTGCTGCTGCAAATTCTCGAGGACGGCCGTCTGACGGACTCGCTGGGCCGGACCGTTGATTTTCGAAACACCATCATCATCATGACGTCGAACGTCGGCGCGCAGCTCCTGCAGCGCCAGACCACGATGGGCTTTTCCGCCGCGGCGGGGAGTTTCAACGATATCGAGAAAATGCGCGAGAAGGTGCTCGACGAGGCCAAACGCATCTTCAAACCCGAGTTCCTCAACCGTATTTCCGACATTATTTTCTTCCGGATGCTCGACCGCGAGGATTTGGTGAAGATCGTCGATTTGGAGATCGCGAAATTCGGCAAGCGCTTGGCGGACCGCAAAATCACCCTCGAGTTTCAGCCCGAGGCAAAGCAACTGCTTATCGATAAAGGCTACGACGAGAAGTATGGCGCCCGTCCATTGCGCCGCGCGGTTGAACATTTCCTTGAAGATCCCTTCGCCGAGGCTATACTTCGGGGTGAAATCAAAGACGGCGAGCCGGTGCTCGTCGTGCGCGACGGCGAAAGACTTACTTTCAAACAAAAAACGCCCGCCACCGATACAGGTGTGGCGCCATAAAAAAACAAACGGCCAACCGCCGTGACCAAGAACCCGGGGCCCGAGATCAAAGGCCACGGGTTCTTTGTTTAGAGGTTTTTGGGACAGGGCGCTGGGAGTGGAGTGTTAGCCTGAATCGATCACACGAGGAAGTGTGATCGGATCCAGGCTAGATTTCCCCCAGCCGGATGCAGGCGGCTTCGCGGGATAGCCCGGCCGGCACCAATGAAGGAACGGCGGCTTGGCATTTTTCCTGGGCGTAGGGGCAACGCGGATGAAAGGCGCAACCGGCCGGCGGAGCCATGGGCGAGGGTGGGTCGCCGGGCAGGACGATGCGCGCGCGCGCGCGTTCGGACTCGGGGTCCGGCGAGGGGATGGCGCTAACCAGCGCGCGGGTGTAGGGATGGGCCGGGCGTTCGATGACGTCGGCGGCCGGGCCGAGCTCGACGATCTTGCCGAGATACATCACGGCGATGCGGTCGGAGACGTGTTTCACCACCGAAAGATCGTGCGAGATAAAAATCAGCGAGAGGTTCCTCTCGCGCACGAGCTGCGCCAGGAGGTTCAGGATTTGCGCCTGGATGGACACGTCGAGCGCCGACACGGGTTCGTCCGCGACGATGATCTTGGGCTGGAGCGCGAGCGCGCGGGCGATGGCGATGCGCTGCCGCTGGCCACCGCTGAATTCGTGCGGATATTGCCGCAGGAAGCGCGGGTCGAGGCCGACTTGTTTCATGAGCTCGGCGACGCGGACCGGCACGTCTTGGCGCGGACACACGCGGTGGACCAGGAGCGGTTCGGCCAGCGTGGAAAAAACGGTCAGACGCGGATTGAGCGAGGCATAAGGGTCTTGAAACACCATCTGGAGGTCGCGCCGCGCGGCTTGAATCTCGGTCGCCGAGGCCGAGGTAAGATTTTTCCCGCCGAGCAAGACCGCGCCGGCGGTGGTGGGGACGAGCTGCAAAATCGTGCGCGCGAGGGTGGATTTGCCGCAGCCGGACTCGCCGACCAGACCGAGGACTTCGCCGCGGCCGAGGCTGAGGGTGACGCCGTCCACCGCCCGAACCGAGCCGGCCGGCCGTTTGAAGACGAAGCCGCTAGAGACCGGGAAATGGGTCTTGACGTCGCAAAGCTCGAGAATGGCGTCGGGCATTTTATATTTCCCCGGATTGCACCCGGAGACAGGCCTGGGCCTGGCCGGTCTTGATTTCGACCAGCGCCGGTTCGTCGCTGCGGCAGCGCGCGGCGGCGAATTCACAGCGGGGCGCGAAGGCACAGCCCGCGACGGGCTTCGACAAATCGGGCGGCAGGCCGGGGATGGTGTAGAGGCCGGCGCCTTTCTTTTGCAGCGCGGGAATGGCCCGCTGCAGCGCGCGCGTGTAGGGATGCTTGGGCTGACGAAACAGGGTGCGCACGTCGGCCGTCTCGACGATGCGGCCGGCGTACATGACCTGCACCCGGTCGCAGAGGCCGGACACGACGCTGAGGTTGTGCGAGATAAAAAGCACCGCCAGGCCGGATTCGCGCTGGAATTTTTTGATCAGTTCGAGGATCTGCGCCTCGACCGTGACGTCGAGTGCGGTGGTGGGTTCGTCGGCAATGAGCAGCTCCGGCCGGGCGATCAGCGCCATGGCGATCATCACCCGCTGGCGCATCCCGCCGGAAAATTCATGCGGGTAGTGGTGAAGGCGGCGCGCGGCGTCGTTGAAGCCGACGGCCTCGAGCATCGCCAGGGCGCGCCGGAGGGCGTCTTTTTTGGAAATTTTTTCGTGGATGAGCAGCGGCTCGATGAGTTGCTCGGAGACGCGCAGATAAGGATTGAGCGACGTCATCGGGTCCTGGAAAATCATGGCGATGCGCTGGCCGCGGATGGCGCGCATTTGCGCGGGCGTGCAATGCAGCAAGTCGATGCCGTCGAAGATCGCGCGACCGCTTTCGATGCGGCCCGGCGGATGCGGGACCAGGCCCATCAGCGAATAGCAGGTCACGGATTTTCCCGATCCGGATTCGCCGACCAAGCCCAGGGTCTCGCCGCGCTCAAGGCTGAAACTTACGCCGTCGACGGCGCGATAGACGCCGTTGCGCGTATGGAAATGGGTGCGGAGGTCGGTGACGTTGAGCAAAGGCATGACGCGAAGTATCAGGTTTCAGGTATCAAGCGTCAGGCGGGTGCGCGCTGCCGGCAGGAATTTTCCAACGGCGGCGACGCCGGTCTCCGGCGCGAGGCCGGCGAGCGCCGCGCCGCCGGTCGGCGGACAGCCCGGTGGCTGCAGAATCCGGAACGGTGCGGTGAACACCGGGCCGGTGCGCACCGGGTTGGTCGGGCCAAAAAGCGCGATGAGCGGAACTCCGGTCGCGTTGGCCAGATGCATGCCGCCGGTATCGTTGGTCACGAGCAAGCGGCATCCGGCGAGCTGTTCGACCAAAGCCGTCAAATCGGTGCGTCCGGCCTGGTCGTCGACCCGCGGGCCGAATCCGGCGGCGACGGCGGCGGCGATGGGGGCATCGCCGGCGGTGCCGAAAATCACGAAATTCGATTCGGGCCGGGCGGCGATGAACGCGCGCCAGTGGGCCACGGGCCAGCGCTTTTCCGGCGAGTTTTCCGAGCCCACGATCAAGCCGATGAGCGGAGTCGAGAGTCGAGAGTCAAGAGCTGGGAGCAAGGGTGTGCGGTCGGGCGGTTGGTCGAGGCCGAAGGCGCGGAGAAAACTTTCCCAGAGCGCGAGCTGGTGATTTTGCTTCTGGTCAAAGTCCGCCGGAACCCGCCAGTCATCGGTGAGCAGGGGCCGCCGTTGGCCGGTGCGCAGCAGGCCGAAGCGTTGCGGGCAGCCCGTCAGCCAGGCCTCGAGATCGCCGCGCGGCGAGTGGGTGAACAAGAGAAACGCGTCCGGGTAGCGCCCGCGCAGCCGCCAGAAATGCCGGAAGTAGCCCGGTCCGCGCTTCGGGAGCGGCTCATAACGGTCGGCCACGCCAAATTTCTCCACCAGCGGCGTGAACGCCGGCCGGCCGATGAGCGTCAGTTCCGCGTCGGGCCGCGAAGCGCGCAGCGCGCGCAGCAACGGCAACGCGATTACGACGTCGCCGAGCCAGTTGGGCAGGCGCACCCACAGGCGCGTGCGCCGCGGCAGGCCCGGCTGCCCGCGCGCGGCGAGTTCGGCGGGGAGGAGGGTGCGTTTGGCCTCCAGCCGCAGGCGCTTGGCCGGAGTGTCCTGATGCCGCCAGCGGTCGTGCGCCCAGAGCCACGAGGCGCAGAGCGAATCGTCGTCGGCGAGTCGTTGCTCGAGCCAGCGGTTGAGCGCGATCGTCACGCCTCCGGCCGTGCCGTCGTGGACGATGACGTCGCTGGAAAGCTCGATTTTCCAGAAGCCCGTGCGGCGCGGGTAAAATGAGCGCACGTCGGCGGAGAATTTGCTCGCCAGCAGGCCCGGCAGTTCGGTGGTCGAGCAGAGGCGGCCGAAGAAGGTCGAGAGCGCGCCTTGCTGGCCGGCGTTCTGATCGAAAAGCAGTCCGACGCAACCGCGGCGCCGGAGGATTTTCAAGGCCTCGGCAAAACCGTCCCGGCGCGAGAGCAACCGCATGCCGTGGCGCTCGCGGGTCGCCTTGACGAAGGCATCGGCGGCGGCGTTGTCGAGCGGGCGAAAAACGATGCCAAATTCGGGCAGCGGGGTGGGGGCGCAGAGTACGCCCAACCAGGTCTGCGCTTCCCAGTGCGCGCAATGGACCGTGCCGAAAACCGTGGGGCGCGGGTTGGCTGCGTAGTCGTGCAGCCACGTTTCGACACCGGGCGCGAGGCGCGCGATTTGTCGCAGGCGTTGGTCGCTCAGAAAGGGCGAAGCCAGCGACAGCAGCGCGGTTTCCACCATCTGACGGCAGCTTTCCCGGCCGATCCGCCGGGCCCAGGCGGGTCCGCGTTCCGGGAAGGCATGGTCAAGGTTGCTCAGGATGATGCGCCGGCGGCGGGACGAGCCGAAGAAAATCGCGTTGCCCAAGGCGGCGGCCAGCAGGCGCAACAACGGTTCGGGCGTCCGCGCCAGCACCCGGCCAACGGTTTTTAGGATGAATTCAAGCATGGGAACCACGGGCGTGTTGTCGAAATAAATCGTGATGTCGTTTGCGTCCGGAGGAGCTGACCGCCTGGCTCTGCGCTTTTGCAGCCGATCGCGACCCGCGCTTTATTTCGACAACACGCCCACGATAAACATTTGCGTTCGCCACGGAAACTTCATCAAACGGTGACCCCCGGCGGCGGAAAGAAGATTCTGCGGCCGCCGGTTTTCGCATGATCCAACTGCTCATCATCAAACCCTCGTCGCTTGGCGATATTGTCCAGGCGCTGCAGGTGGCGTCTACGCTCAAGGCGCAACGGACTGACCTGCGGATATCGTGGGTGGTGAGGGACATTTTTGCACCGTTGGTGCGGGCGAGCGAGGTGGTGGACCAGACTTATGTTTTCCGACGCGACGCGGGTGCCAAGGGATTTTTGG
>JBEKQH010000021.1:0-10627 GCA_049519915.1 Opitutaceae bacterium | reverse complement strand
GGCCGACAGGTCGCGGGCCGACAGGTCGCGGGCCGACAGGTCGCGGGCCGACAGGTCGCGGGCCGACAGGTCGCGGGCCGACAGGTCGCGGGCCGACAGGTCGCGGGCCGACAGGTCGCGGGCCGACAGGTTGCGGGCCGACAGGTTGCGGGCCGACAGGTTGTCCGCCAGCGCCTGGCTACGAAAGAGGACGGCGCAGAGCAACTGGGTAATGTCGTCGTGCAGTTCGAGGGCCACGCGCCCGCGTTCGGCTTCCTGCATCTGCACGACGCGGTGGGTCAGGGCCCGCAGCATTTCCTCGTTGCGCCGGGCCTCCGTCAGGTCGGTCACCACCAGGCCGACCGGCGCGTGTTTAAAACCATTCTTGGCCAGCAGCCGGATGGAAATTTGCACCGGCACCTGCGAGCCATCACCGGCCCTTAGCAGCGCCTGGATTTTGGATCCGGATTTGCCGGCCCGTCTGATGAGCGGCCGGAGCAGGATCCGGTCTTCGGCGGAGATGAAGCGGCGAAAGGAACCGCCTGTCACCTGTTCCAGCGGGCATTTGACCATTTTGGCGAAGCACTGGTTGGCGTAGAGAATCATTTTGTCCACCGTCAGCGTCAGCGCCCCTTCGTTCATGGATTCGATGAGCATGCGGTAGGCATGTTCGGCGCCCTGCAGCGTGAAGACCTGCGGGCCCGCTTTGCCCGCGACCATCACCGTATCCACTTCGCCGGCGCGGATGGCGCGGAGCGTTTCATCGGCCTCGGCCAGGCGCACGCGCAGTCTGGCGAGTTCGCGGGATGGGGCCGGTCGGGCGGATTTCTTGCGGCGGGTCGTCTTCATGCGGCGGTTTTACCCTTCGGCTCCAGGTTCATCTCGACAATCAGGCCGGCGGTATTCGCCAGGTTTCCGATGAACCGGCGCCTGGGCCGGGGACGTTCCCTGATGAGCGTCGGGGTCGCGACGATCTGGTGGTAGCGCGCGAGTTTGGGCTGCTGATAGATATCGATGACCTCCAGCTTGCAGCGGTCTTTCAGCTCGGCTTCGCAGAGCCGGCGGACGTCCAGGATGGCCTGGCGCGACCGGGCGGTGGCCCCGGCGACGAACAGCCGCAAGACGTATTTGCCCGCGGGCTGGGAAACCGGCGGAGGCACGATGACCTGGGGGAGACGGCTGGCATGGGTTTTTTTCAGTGGAGTTGTCCCGGTTAACCGGCGGCGGAGCGAAGGTCCAATCCGACCAGCACGCGGTCGAGATCGGAAAGGTTGCCGATGACCGTTCGCACCGGCTGGGGCAACTTTCTCACCACGGTGGGAACCGCCAGAATTTGGTCGCCTTTGGCCAGAGCGGGATGCTTCGCCAGATCGATCACCGCGATACGATAGCGGCCTTTGAGGCGGTCTTCGCAAATCTTCCGAAGGTTGGTGAGCGCCATCAGCGATTTGGGTGTCGAGTCCGTCACGTAGAGACGAAGTTGCCAGAGTTTGGCCGGCCGGCGACGGGCGCCTGAGACGGGTTTTTTCACGGTTTTTGTTTTCATCGGTGGCTAGCTCCATTTCTTGAGCTGCGCGGTGGGCCCGCCGTCACCTTGGCATCCGCCTGGCGCAAGCGGCCGGAGGCCGCCCGCTCGGTGGTCAACATGAGCGTCCGCGTTCCGACCTGTTCGTCGACGCGCCGCAGCTCCATGGTTTCGCTTTCGTAGTCGGAGCGCAGCCCGCTGATTTGCCGTTCGATCGCTTCGCGTTTGCGCTCGAGTTCGCGCTTGCGGCGGGCCGCTTCCTGCTGGCTGGCGAGGAGGGCGGCTTTCTCCAGGGAATTTTGCGCGGCGCGGGCCGAGCCGGTCAACACGCCGCTAGGGCCGATGTAGGCGTCCACGAGGTCGATGCCCCGGTCCGAGATCAGGAACTCGCGGATTTGATTCGAGTGCGCCATGCCGCGCGCCTTGAGCACGTAGAGCACGCGGTTGCGTTCGCCGTTGCCTTCGAAGTCTTGCAGCAACAGCCAGGAATCCATCAATGACGACATGGCCATTTCGCTTTGTTGGAGGGCGTGCCCGCCCTGCGTCAAACTGGTGAAGAGCGAGGTGACTTGTCCGCCTTTCAGATAATCGATCAGCCGGGTCACCATCCCCTTGCTCTCGGAGTCGGTGCCGGCGTCCATCAGACTGGTGATCGGATCCACGATGACAACGTGAGGTTTGAACGCGGCGATCTCCTTAAACATGGTGGCCAAGTGCATTTCCAAGCCATAGAGCGAAGGTCGCGCCGAGTGAAACCGCAGCAGGTCGCGTTTGACCAATGGTTTTAGGCGCAGTCCGATGGACTGCATGTTGCGGATGATTTGGTTGGGCGATTCCTCGAACGAGAAGAAGAGCACCCGCTCCCCGCGCCGGGCGGCGGCTTGGGCGAAGTTGGCGGCGACGATGGTCTTGCCGGTGCCCGGCGTGCCGGTGAGCAGAATGCTGCTGCCGCGAAAAAATCCCCGCCCGCCCAGCATCGCGTCGAGCCGGGGGATGCCGGTGGCAATCCGCTCGCTCGATATCTTGTGATTCAGCCCCAGCGACGTGATGGGCAGCACGCTGATGCCTTCGTTGCCGATAAGAAAGGGGAATTCGTTGGTGCCGTGCAGCGCGCCGCGATATTTCACCACCCGCAAATGACGCGTGGCGATCTGGTCGTTGACCCGATGATCGAGCAGGACGACGCAGTCGGACACATATTCCTCCAGGCCGTGGCGCGTGAGCTGTTCGCGTCCACGCTCGGCCGTGATGACGGCCGTCACGCCCTTGGTCTTGAGCCAGCGGAAGAGCCGGCGCAGCTCGGCGCGCAGGATGGCCTCGTTGGACAAGCTGGCGAACAACGCCTCCAGGGTGTCCAGCACCACGCGCTTGGCGCCGATGGAATCGATCGCGTGGTTAAGCCGGACGAACAGGCCCTCCAGGTCATATTCGCCGCTCTCTTGGATCTCGCTCGGCTCGATATGGACGTAATCGATGACGATCTTTTTTCGCCGGACCAGCCCTTCCAGGTCGAATCCGAGCGACGCGACGTTGGCCTTGAGCTCCGCCTCGGTTTCCTCGAAGGCCATGAGCACGCCCGGCTCGCCGTATTGGGCCGCGCCGCGGACGAGGAACTCCACGGCCAGCAGCGTTTTCCCGCAGCCGGCACTGCCGCAGACCAGCGTGGGCCGTCCGCGCGGAAAGCCGCCGCCGGTAATTTCATCGAGACCCTGGATGCCGGTGAGGCACTTGGGCAAACGCGTGGCCGGAGCGGGTGATTCTGAGCCTTTGGTTTTCATGCGCGAAAATCTTGTCGGTCGAAGACGGGATTAAAGGGTTTGGGTAGGGCCGGTCGGACGCTCGATTTTGCGAGCCATCCCTCTTCTGTCTGGGCCGCGAGTGTGGCGGCGAAGGCCGCCGAACGAATATGGGGTCTAACCCTACGTCGGAAAAGGCCGGCAGGCCAACACCCCATAGCGGTCCCCGGTCGCAAGAGGTAAGATGGCCCGGTAAGCTACAGGCTTTCCGCTCCGGAAAGTCCGATCGCAGACCGAATGAACAGGATCTGATTGAAACCCACAACAACTCCTCCCATGGCCCATCTATTCCTTGCCCTCTTTCTCCTCGTTTTCGGCCTGAATCTCCTGTTCGGGCTTTCGATTCCCATCTGGGTCGCCGGTCTGCTCGCAGTCGTCACCGGGGTTTTGCTGGTGATGGAGCACTTCCGGGTTCGACTCGATCGGAAATAGTCCACCAAACCTTTCCAAACGCCCCGAAAGTTTTTTGCGACCAAAGAGCATAAATTTTTTTGGTTACGGCCATGGCTTTATCGCGCCTATAGGTGCGCAAATGCGGACCGGTGAGCGATGCGGTTGAGTTCATGATTTTGAGAGACGGACGGATCGATGGGGCTTCACCGTTAGCCTGGATCGATCATATTTCCTCGGGTGATCGATCCACCCTGCGGGCCGACCCTGTCGGGGCTAACCGCGACAAAGTCGCTTGGCTGCGCTCGATCGGCGCAGCCAACGAATGCATCGTCGGATGAAAAAGTGCGATGCATCCGGGTTAGCCGCCAAGAGAGGCCTGGGCCATGGAGGGATAATCGGAGTTTTCTGCCGGCCGCGCATGATCCACGCGCGCGGTATCCAGAGCGGCCTGGAACGTTTCCTTAAAACAAGATTCGAGATCGATCTTCAGGTATTGAATACGCTGCAGTAATCTTGCGCGGCTAACGTATAAAGCGCGCAATTCCTCCCGGACCATCGGGTCCGAACCATAATATCCTCGCGGAGGATAGTCACGGCGAAGCTCTGCGTGATGGATGCGCTCTTCGAGCAAAGTCAGTAGCTGATGATTGGCCGCCAGTCTTTGGAATAGGTTCATTGTCGTTAGGCCGAAGCTTTCACTCTCCGCGACCATCAGGGCGCTGTCCCAGTGTCGTTCTTCAGCGGTGCAAGATGCGCCTAAAGCACGGCGTTCACCATGGGGTGTAGGCCTACTGCAGATGAATCTCTTTTAGATAGCGACACACGTTTTATTTCAAAAACACGCCCTCACCTGGATCGATCACACGTCCTCGTGTGATCGATTCACCCTGTGGGCCGACCCTGTCGGGGCTAACCGCGACAAAGTCGCTTGGCTGCGCTCGATCGGCGCAGCCAACGGATGCATCGTCAGATGAAAAAGTGTGATGCATCCGGGCTTACCGGTGGCCGCGATCGCGCAAACTTCATCGGGGAGAACAACACCCCATATCTTCTTCTGAATTAGAACGCACAATTGGGTTAAATTAAAATATTCCCTCGCGTCTTTCGGCGACCCCGCCCTTGTCTTCTTCCGGCGCTTCTGTCCGGCTCGGCCATCGAGTGCCGCCGGGGCGGCTTGCTTTGCCTGAGTCCGGGCCTGCCGGCCCGCTGCGGGATCAAGAGGAGGCCGCTGGGCCGAACCGGATGAAGTCCCCTGGGTCGGTCAATGGCCGTTGATCACGGTCGGAAAGTTCCAAGAAAAACATGCAGATTCTTCCGCCACGCTGGCCCACCTGGATGGCCAGGCCCATGCGCCCGCGCCTGGGCGAGCCTCCGTTGCGGGCGGAATTGTTCAGCGTCGAACAACTGGCGGGCCACGCCCGGGCTTTGGCGACGGACCATCGGCTCATCATTCAACATCGGTCCAACCGCCTCTTGGCGCGATTGGACGAAAATGAGCAGAGCCTCCGGACCTTCAATCATGCGACTCTCGCGGTGGGCTCAAGCCGCCGTGTGACGCCCGCCGCCGAATGGCTGCTGGACAACTTCTACCTGATCGAAGAGCAAATCCAACTGGCCCGGCGGCATCTGCCCCGGGGCTATAGCCGGGAGTTGCCGCGCCTTTTGGACGGTCCTTCGGTCGGACTTCCGCGCGTTTATGACATTGTGCTCGAATTGATTTCGCACGTGGACGCCCAGATCGAGGCCGGCCCGCTCAGCGCTTTTATCGCCGCCTACCAGACCGTGGATTCATTGAAGCTCGGCGAGTTGTGGGCCATTCCGATTATGTTGCGCCTGGGCTTGATCGAGAACCTCCAGCGCATCACCACCCGGCTGACGATCGCCCGGGAGGATCGGGATCTTGCGGACCTGTGGGTAGATCGTTTGCAGGAGATGGCGGAAAAGAATCCAGCCTATCTCGTGGTGGTGGTGGCGGACATGGCGAAGTCCGACCTTCCTCTGTCGAGTTCGTTTGTGGCGGAGTTCTGCCAGCGTTTGTCGCGACAAAGTCCGGTGTTGCATCTGGCGCGCGGCTGGCTCGAACAGCGGCTGGTGGAAGAAAGTCTCTCCATCGAGCAACTCGTCCATCGGGAGAGCCAGAATCAGGCGGCCGACCAAGTCTCCGTCAGCCACAGTATTGCCAGTCTTCGCTACCTGAGCGCCATGGATTGGAAGGAATTCGTCGAGACCCTGAGCCTGGTCGAAGAGACATTGCGCACCGACCCGGCCGGCGTTTACGGCGCAATGGATTTTCCGACCCGCGATAGCTATCGCCATTCGGTCGAGTTTTTCGCCCGGCACAGTCGGCTTCCGGAAGCGGAGGTCGCGCGGCGCGCCGTCCAACTGGCCGCGGATAGCGCCCGGCAAAAAGGGCGGGAAAACCGGACGGCCCATGTGGGCTTTTATCTGATCGACCAAGGCCGGTTCGTGTTGGGGCGGAGCGTGCGGGTGAAGTGGCCCTGGCGGATGACGGTCGAGCGGGCCATCCACCGGTTTCCGCTGATCTATTATGCGGGCGGCATTGGCGGGCTCACCCTGCTCGCCACCTTCGGATTTGTGCGGCAGGTCCAGGCGCTCGACGTGCGGGGAGGGAGGCTCATTTTCATCGCCCTGGTTTTTCTCCTTTGCGCCAGCCAGCTCGCGGTGGCGCTGATGAACTGGCTGTCGACGCTGCTGGTGAAGCCCCGTCTGCTTCCGCGGATGGATTATTCCGACGGCATCGCGGCCGGCGGCCGCACGATGATCGCCGTTCCCACCCTGCTCACGAGCCCGGAAGGCATCGACGGCCTCGTCGAGACCCTGGAGATTCATTATCTCTCGAACCGGGATCCGCACCTTCACTTCGCCTTGCTGACGGATTTCCGCGACGCGCGGGAGGAAACCCGGCCGGGAGACGAGGCGTTGCTCCAGCGGGCGCGGGCCGGAGTCGGGATGTTGAATCAAAAATATTCAACCGAACGATGGGACCTTTTCTTCCTCTTCCACCGTCCGCGCCGGTGGAATGCCGGAGAAGGCCGGTGGATGGGCTACGAGCGCAAGCGGGGAAAGCTCATGGAGTTTAACGCCTTCCTTCGCGGCGGTGCCCGCGAATGTTTTTCCGCGATCGTGGGGGAGACCGCGCTTTTATCCGCCATCAAGTATGTCATCACGCTGGACACCGATACCCAGCTTCCGCGCGACGCCGCCCGCCGGCTCGTCGGAACGATGGCCCATCCGTTGAACCGGCCGAAGTTCGATCCCCGGCGCGGGGTTGTCACCGAGGGGTACAGCATTTTGCAGCCACGCGTGGGCGTAAGCCTGCCGAGCGCCCGCCGGTCCTGGTTCGTCCGGCTATTTGCCGGCGATGTGGGCATCGACCCTTACACGCGGGAAGTGTCCGACGTGTATCAGGATCTCTTCCAGGAAGGCTCATTCATCGGCAAAGGGATCTACGACGTGGATGCCTTCGAGCAGGCCATGACCGGGCGCTTTCCGGAGAACACCGTCCTCAGCCATGACTTGTTGGAATCGTGCCACGGTCGCTCCGCCCTCGTCAGCGACGTGGAATTCTACGAAGAGCATCCCTCCCGCTACGATGTGGACATTGACCGGCGCCATCGTTGGATTCGCGGCGACTGGCAGATCGTGCAATGGCTCCTGCGGCGGGTTCCCGGTTTCGCCGCCCGGCCCATGGCCAATCCGCTTTCCCTGCTGTCGCAGTGGAAGATTTTCGACAACTTGAGGCGCAGTCTCGTCCCGGTCGCCCTGCTGCTGCTGCTCTTGGGCAATTGGCTGATCCTCCCTGAACTCGGCGGCCTGGGTTCGCTGCTCGTCCTTTCGATCGTTACGCTCCCTGGGTTGTTGTCGGCGCTGGCCAATGTGTTCTGCAAACCGGCTGATTTGCCCTGGCCGATGCATCTGCGGGCAGCGGCCGGGCCGTGCGGCCGGCAACTCGGCCAGATCCTGCTCGCCCTCGTGTTCCTGCCCTACGACGCCTTCATCAGCCTGGATGCGATTGGGAAGACCCTGCTGCGATTGTGGGTGACGCACAAACGGATGCTCCAATGGCAAACGTCGGGCGAGGCCGAGCGGGCGGCTCGCGCCGGCCTGGCCGGTTTTCATGCCACCATGTGGATCGCGCCGATCGTCGCCCTGGCGAGCGGAGTCCTCCTGGCGTTATTCCATCCGGCCGATTCGCCCCTGGCGCTGCCCTTCCTTGGCCTCTGGCTGGCCTCGCCATGGATCGCCTGGCGGATCAGCCAGCCCATCGTAGCCACGACTCCGGACCTGACGGAAGGGCAATCGATTTTTCTCCGGCGCACCGCGCGCAAGACGTGGTGTTTTTTCGAAACCTTTGTCACGGCGCAGGAGAATTGGCTGCCTCCGGACAATATCCAGGAAGGCCCCGCCCCGGCCGTCGCGGCGCGGACGTCGCCCACGAATATGGGCCTGGCGTTGCTGGCCAGCCTGGCCGCCCGGGATTTCGGGTATCTTTCGACGGGCGGCCTAATCCGGCGCGCGCAAGATGCTCTCGCCACCATGCAACGCCTCGAGCGGTATCGCGGGCATTTCTATAATTGGTATGAGATCCGCACGCTCCAGCCGCTTCTCCCTCTTTATGTATCGAGCGTGGACAGCGGCAACCTGGCCGGACATCTGCTGACGTTTGCCTCCGGGTTGAGGGAACAGGCCGACGAAAAGATCTTCACGCCGCAGGTCTTTTCCGGGCTGCGCGACACGGTGGCGATACTCAGGGATTTGTCCGGCGGGAATGCCGCGCTGACCAGGCTCGATGCAGAATTGGCGCAAGCGCCGTCCAATCTGCGCGCGGGGTTTGCCTTGTTGGAACAGGCGGCGGCCCAGGCGACCGAAATCGCCGATTCCCTGGCGAACGAGACGACGGAACTGAAAGGGTGGGGGCAGATATTGAAACAAAATTGCCAGGAACACCGCGACGACTTGCTCGATCTCGCCCCTTGGCTGGCGCTGCCAGCCCCCGATCGTAGCCAGCCGGGGGTCGATCTCAAATCTCAAATCTCAGATTTGAGATCCGAACGACTGGTCCGGCTCGACCAGGCGCCCACTTTGCGGGAGCTGGCGATGCTTGAGCAATGGCTCGGTCCGTCAATTGACCCAGCCGGGCTCCCTTCCCGGCCCGAGGAACAAGCTCGTTCGTCCGAGCTTGTGCGAAGCCTGCGCGAGGCCAGCGCCCATGCCCGCCAACGCTTGGCTTCTTTGGAGGCGTTGGCCCGGCAATGCGACGAACTGGCCGCGATGGACTTTACGTTCCTGTTCGATCCGGCGAGGGAGCTGTTTTCCATCGGGTTCAACGTCGCCGAACGCCGGTTGGACGCCAGCTTCTACGACCTCCTGGCCTCGGAGTCGCGCTTGTGCAGCTACGTCGCCATCGCCTTGGGGCAGGTCCCCCAGGATCATTGGTTCTCGATGGGACGCCTGCTGGTCTCGTCGCGGGGCGAGCCGGTCCTGCTCTCATGGAGCGGCTCGATGTTCGAATATCTTATGCCGCTATTGGTCATGCCCAACTATGAGAACACGCTGCTTGACCATACCTGCCGGGCGGCGGTGCAGCAGCAAATCGAGTATGGCCAATTGCGCGGCGTGCCGTGGGGCATTTCCGAATCGGGTTACAACCGGACCGACATCCACCTGAACTACCAATACCGGGCCTTCGGCGTGCCGGGCCTCGGTTTGAAACGCGGCTTGGCCGAGGACCTGGTGATCGCGCCTTACGCCTCCGCCATGGCGCTGATGGTGGCGCCGATGGAAGCGTGTGCAAATCTGCAACGGCTGGCGGCCGAGGGCCGCGAAGGCGCTTACGGTTTCTACGAAGCCGTGGATTACACGCCGTCGCGCCTGCCCCCGGGCGAAACGAGCGCCACGATCCGGTCCTTCATGGCGCACCATCAGGGGATGAGTCTCCTGGCGCTGGCCAGTCTATTGCGGGACGACCCCATGCCGCGGCGTTTCATGGCCTGTCCGATGCTCAAGGCGGCGGGCTTGCTGTTGCAGGAACGCGTGCCCAAAGCCGCGGCCAGCGTATTCGCCGAGGATTTGACCCTGGAGACAGCGCGGACGATTTCCGGCGAAGGCGAGAGTGTGATGCGTATTTTCTCGAATCCCTCGCCACCGGTTCCGGAGGTCCATCTTTTGTCCAACGGACGCTACCATGTCGTCATCAGCAGCGCCGGCGGCGGCTACAGCCGCTGGCGCGACCTGGCCGTCACCCGCTGGCGGGAAGATGCCACGCGCGACGGCTGGGGAGTGTTTGTCTATTTGCGCGACGCGGCCACGGGCGAATTTTGGTCCACCGCCTATCAGCCGACCTTGCGGGCGACCAAAAGCTACGAAGCCATTTTTACGCAAGCGCGCGCGGAGTTCCGGCAACGCCAGGCCGGCCTCGAAGTCCACACTGAGATCAGCGTATCGCCGGAAGATGACGTGGAGCTGCGGCGCATCACGATCACCAACCGATCGTCCGTGACGCGCGTCATTGAACTGACCAGTTACGCGGAAGTGGTGCTGACGAGTCAGGCGGCGGATGAGGCACATCCCGCTTTCAGCAATCTTTTCGTGCAGACGGAATTCGCGCAAAAATCCTCCGCGATTCTCTGTACCCGCCGCGCCCGTTCCCAGGAGGAAAGACCGCCGTGGCTGCTGCATCTGATGGTCGGCCAAGGCGGCGAGCAGGGTGAAATTTCCTGTGAAACCGACCGCTCGCGGTTCATCGGCCGCGGCGGGACTTTGGCCCACCCGGCCGCCCTGCAAGACCGTTCGCCCTTGTCCAACACCGTCGGCTCGGTGCTCGATCCGATCGTCTCGTTGCGGCGCGCCCTTTCTTTGGCGCCCCATGAAACCGGCGCCATCGACGTAGTTCTGGGCGCGGCTGAGAGCCGGG
>JBEKQH010000020.1:0-10642 GCA_049519915.1 Opitutaceae bacterium | reverse complement strand
ACCACGGTGGTGCGAATGGCCGTGGCGAGGTGAGAGTTGACGTTCTCCACGCCGATCTTAGCCAACACCGCTGTCAAACCGGCGAACAACGCTGACAGAAGAGCCCAGACGAACCAGTTCATGGGAAATAAATCTCGGTGACGTTATTTTTTATAAAAAAGACTTTTGATGGTGGAGCGCGGCGTACCGACGCGCTCTGAACGCGTCGGGACGCCGCGTTCCACCTTAAGTCTAGATTGGCGGAAGATTTGATTTGAGTCAGCGGCTGATGTTGCAAGCAGGATTACTTTTTCAGCTGGTCGCCGTGGCGGTATTGGATGACGCGCACCTTCTCAATCGTCACAAGGCCGCCGCCCATCATGCCGTCGAGTACGGGCAGGAAGGCATTGATCTTTTCTTCGGTGTCCACGATTTCGACCACGAGCGGAAGGTCGGTGGACAGCCGTAGGATCTTATTCGTGTGCAGGTGGCTGCTCGCGCCGAAGCTCATCGCGCCGCGCAGCACGGTGGCGCCGGCGAGGCCGAGTTCACGGGCTTTGAGCACGATGGCCTCATAGAGCGGGTGGCCGCTGTGGCGGTCGGACTCGCCGATAAAGACGCGGAGCAGAAACGATTCGGTGGGCAGTTGCATGGCGAGGGGCCGCCGGGTTAGCGGAGTTGGTTGACCGTGGCGGCGAGCAAGTGGCCCAGCCAGACGGCGATCAGGCAAAGCGTGACGGAGCCGACGACGTTGCCGCCGGCCTTCAGCCATTCGCCGTCATTGGCGAGCGCGAGGGTTTGGAGGCTGAACGACGAAAACGTCGTGTAGCCGCCGCAAATGCCGGTCATGAAAAACTGCCGGCCGGCGGCCGGCACGAACCAGCGGCCGTCCGGCCCGGTCAGGGTCGAGAAAAAGCCGATGACAAACGAGCCGGTCACATTGATGACGAGCGTGCCGAAAGGAAAGGTTTCGCCCCAGTGGGTGGCGACCATTCCCGACAAAAAGAACCGCGAAACGCTGCCGAGCGCGCCGCCGAGTGCGATGAGAAGGTAAAGCTGCATTATGATTCTTTTTGAAAACCGCGGATTGGCGCGAAATTGCGGCTGAAAATCATAAACGCCAAAAAATGCGGAAAACTCAACCCCTTGCGGCCGCCTATTTGGGCTAAAAATAGCATTCGCGTTTATTAGCGTCCGTTCGCGGTTAAATTGGCGGTTTATCCGCAGAAAGCGGATTTACCCTTGCGGGAAGGCGGAATCCAACGCCAGGGTGGTAATGAAAACGCTGTGAGAATTTTGGCAAGATCGTTTGTGCTCCTGATCCTGCTCGCGGGCGGGTCGCTCTGCCTGTCGGTGCGCGCCGATGTGTCGCCCGCCGCCAATGTGATTATCCTGGCCAACAGCGCCGATCCCGACTCGCTGAAGGTCGCATCGCATTATGCGGCGGCCCGGCATGTGCCGGCGGAAAACCTGATCGCGCTGCCCATGCCGGTCGATGAAACGATCTCCTGGCCCGAGTTTGTCGCCCAAATCTGGCAGCCCTTGCAGGACCAGCTAGTGGTGCGTGGCTGGATCGATGCCATTGGCACCCAGTTAGTGGACAAGGTGGGTCGCAAAAAATACGCCATCGTCGGCCATCACCTGTCTTATCTGGTCGTCTGCCGCGGAGTGCCGCTGCGCATTGCCGATGATCCCGGTTTGCTTTCGGGACCTTCGCCCCTGGCCGACCAACCCCAATTTCGCACCAACCAGGGCGCGGTGGATTCCGAGCTGAGCCTGCTGGCCCAGAGCGGCTACAATATCAACGGCTGGGTGCCCAATCCGCTTTTTCGCAACGAGGATCCGACGCCCTTTGATCTCTCCGCCATCGTCAAAGTCGGCCGGCTGGACGGGCCGACGCTCGAGGCCGCCGAGCGGCTGGTGGACAACGCGCTCATGGCCGAACGCACCGGCCTGTTGGGCCGCAGCTATGTCGATCTGGGCGGGCCGGTTCCCGAAGGCGATCGTTGGCTCAAGGACGCCGCAGCGGAGCTCGCCGACTTGGGATTCGATGGCGACGTAGACCGGGCGTCTACGACCATGCCGGTGAACGCCCGGTTTGACGCGCCGGCGCTCTACTTCGGCTGGTACGCGGGCGACCTCAACGGCCCGTTCACTTTGCCGCACTTTGAGTTTCCGCCCGGTGCCATTGCGTTGCACATCCACAGTTTCTCGGCGCATACCTTGCGGTCGCCGACGGAGGGCTGGTGCGGGCCGTTGGTGACGCACGGCGTCACGGCGACCATGGGCAACGTTTACGAACCTTATCTCGGTTTTACCCACCGCCCCGATTTGCTCCTGCATGCCTTGGCGCACGGCTGGACGCTCGGCGACGCGGCCTACTACGCCCTGCCGGTGCTGAGCTGGGAGTGCGTGCTGATCGGCGACCCGCTCTACCGGCCGTTTCTGGTGAGTTTTCCGGACCAGTGGAAAAATCGCGGGACTCTGCCGCCCTCGCTTGCGCCATACGCCGCACTTCGCGAAATGCACCGGCTTGATGCGGAAAAGAAACCGGCGGATGCGCTGGCGGTCCTCCGCGCGACCATGGACCAAACCCCCAGCCTAGTCGTCGGTATCGCGCTGGCCCAGCGTCTGGCTCAGGCCGGCGATGCGGCCGGGGCGGCCCGCGAGGTGGTGTTTGCGCGTTATTTTAAAGCCTTCCGCCCGCAGGAGTGGGCGTTGGCCGCCGAGGCGGCTAGGTTGCTCGTGGCGGGCGGCCAGGCGCAGGCCGCAGTGGACGTTTGCAAAAATCTGCTCGCTTCCGACGGCATGCCGGCGGCGGCGCGGACCGTATGGCTGGGCGTGGGCCGGGACGCCGCATTGGCGGCGCACGACTCGGCCCAAGCGGTGAAGTGGGAAATGGAGATGGTGGCGCCCTAGTAGCCAAGGACAAACAGAAGTGACAGGTATCAAGTGGCAAGTAACCACCGCACGCCGCGCACTCACTCTTGATACTTGTGCCCTGCCACCTGATACCTGCCACCTGATACCTGATACCTTCCAACCCCTCAGATCTTCTCCACGATCTTGTCGGCGAGGCCGTAAGCGATGGCTTCCTTGGCGTTGAGGTAAAAATCGCGGTCGCTGTCGTGGGCGATTTTTTCGATCGGCTGGCCTGAAGCGGTGGCGAGAATCTCGTTTAGTTCGGCGCGAAGTTTTTCCATTTCCTGGGCCTGGATATTGATGTCCGTGGCCGGGCCGATGAAGCGGCCGGAGATCAGCGGCTGGTGAATGAGCACGCGCGCATGCGGATAGAGCAGGCGGCGCCCCTTGGCCGCGGCGCAGAGCAAGATGGAGCCCATCGAGGCGGCCATGCCGGTGACGACAATCGTGACGGGCGAGGTGATGAGCTTCATCGTGTCGTAAACGGCCATGCCGGCCGTAATCGAACCGCCGGGGGTATTGAAATAGAAAGTGATATCCTTGCCCCGGCCGGTGGCTTCGAGATAAAGCAGTTTTTCAGTGATGTCCTTGGCGGTTTCGTCGGTGACGGCGCCCCACAGGAAGATTTTCCGCTGGTCGAGGAATTTTTTCTGGATCAATGCGCCGATGCCGGCGGGAGATTTCGGGCTCTTGTCGTCCTCTCCCGGTTCGTCGGGGCTGTCGTCATCATCATCGTCGTTGAGGCGCGGTTGAAGCGAAGTGGGCGAAGGTTGCAGATTGGAGACGTGCATGGAATCAAAACGTGCGCGCGCCGGCCGGTTTGTAAACTGCAAAGAGAGGAAACTCCAGCAGCGTGGAGGCGAAGCCCGACACGCGCCTAGATCAGCCCGAGCTTCATTTTACCTTCTTCGGAAATCATTTGCTGGCTCCAGGGCGGATCCCACGTGATCCGCACGTCGGCTTCGCTTACGCCTGGCACGAGGAGGATTTTCGATTTGGCGTCCTCCGCGATGGCCGGGCCCATGCCGCAGCCGGGTGCGGTGAGGGTCATGGTCACGTCGACCCGGTATCCGCCCTCCGGTTTGGCCCCGACTTCCATCGAATAAACCAGGCCGAGATCGACAATGTTTACGGGGATTTCCGGGTCGTACACTTTCTTGAGCTGGTCCCAGACGGCCGCGGGATCGGGGGTGGCGCCGGTGCGGGGGGCGGAGGACAACGTCTCATCCGCAACCCGTTCGCCGATCGCATCGGCCTCCTTGCCGTCGAGACGGAACAGGCCGAAATCGGTCTGCACCGTGTAGCTGCCGCCGAGCATTTGATGGATGAACAGGCGCGTTCCGGCCGGGAGAGTCTGCTTGTCGCCGTTGGGAATCCGCGTGCCGGAGACATCGCGGGAAAGGGTGCGTTCACGGTTTGGCATGGCGAAGGTTCACCACGAAGGCACAAAGAACACGAAGCAATCTTTGTGCGGCTTTGTGGCCTTGGTGTTTTTGTGGCGAGTTACTTTTTGAACTTTGCTTGGATTAAACTGCGCAGGGCCGCCTGGAGCTCCTTGTTGTCGAGTTTTTCGATCACTTCCTCAAAGAACCCGAAGACGAGCAGTTCTCGGGCGGGGGCGGGGCGGATGCCGCGGGATTTGAGATAAAACAGCTGTTCATCGTCCACATGACTGGTGGTGGCGCCGTGCGTGCAGCGGACGTCGTTGGCCTGGATCTCCAGGCCGGGGAGCGAATTGGCCTGGGCCTCGGACGAGAGCATCAGATTGCGGTTGCTCTGGTAGGCATCGGTTTTCTGGGCGTCGGGATCGACGACGATCAGGCCGGAAAAAATGGTGCGCGCCTGGTCGAGGAGGGCGTTCTTGTAGAGCAGATTTGAGCCGGTGCGCGGCGCCTGATGGGATTGGAGCGTGCGCTGGTCAAACTCCTGTTCGGCTTGCGCCACGGTGAGGGCCAGCATCTCGCTATGGGCGCCGGTGCCTTGCAGCCGGCTGTGCGATTCGTGGCGCGCCTGGCGGGCGCCGAGATGCACATTGAGCGAGAGCACCCGGGCATCGCGCCGCACGGTGGTGGCATTGCTTTGGAACGAAAGCATGTTGCGCGACCAGTTTTGCGCGCCGATGTAGGTGAGCTGGGCGCCAGGGCCGGCGTGGAGATCGTTCACGCCCGAGGCCAGGCCCGGCGCCGAATCGGCCGAAAGGAAATATTCGACGAGCGTGACTTTCGAATTTTCGCCGGCAATGACGATCGTATGCGGAAAGACGGCCGAGCCGGCTCCGGCCACGGTGTGGGTTACGACCAGCGGCTCGGAGATTTCGACGCCCGGAGGCACGTAGAGAAAGGCGCCGCTGGTGGTGAGCGCGGCGTTGAGCGCGGCAAACTTATCGGCGCCGAGATTCGCGGCCTGCACCTGGAAATAGCGGTAGACCAGATCGGCGTGCTTGATCAGGACGTCTTCGAGCGAAGTGAAGATCACGCCGCGTGCGGCCAGTTCGGCCGGCAGCAACGAAACGGAAGCCAGACGATTGTTGGCGAAGACCAGCTCGGCGGCCCGCGGAAAGGACAATGACCAGCGGCCACTGTCCAAGGCCACGGGCGCGGTCGCCGGAAAGACGCAGCCATCGAGCTGCAGGCCGGCGGTATTGCTGAAGCGCCAGAGTTCGTCGGTGCGTGCGGGCAACGGAAGCGAGACGAAGCGGTTCCAGGCCTCGCGTTTGAGGTCGAGCCACCACTTGGGGGACTGGCTAAGCGAGGCCAAGTGCGTGGCAAAGAGATCGGCGGCAAAGCGGCCGTTGGACGAAGGGGACGATTTGGGTTCGGTAGGCGCGGCGGCGGGCATGAGGGAAAGGCTGAAGGACTGAAAGACTGAAATTTGAAAGACTGAAAAGCGAAAGGCTGAAAACTGATAAACTGAAGTAATGAAAGGCCGAAAGACTGTTTCTTGGGATGCCTTAGCTTTCAGCCTTTCAGTCCTTCAGTCTTTCCCCTCAGCCGACCGATCCTTCCATTTCGAGGTCGATCAGGCGCTTGAGTTCGACCGAGTATTCCATCGGGAACTGGCGCACAAGGTCGTTGATAAAGCCGTTGACGGCGAGGCTCATGGCCTGGCCCTCGGTCAGGCCGCGTGACTGCATGTAAAAGATCATTTCCTCGCTGACCTTAGAAACGCTGGCTTCGTGCTGGGTGGAATTGGCGTCGCCGCGCACGGTGATGGCCGGGTAGGTATCGGTGCGCGAATGGGTGTTGATGAGAAGCGCGTCGCACTCCGTGTTGTTCTTGCAGCCTTTCAAGTGCTTCGGGATATGCACGAGGCCGCGGTAGGTGGAGCGGCCCTGGCCGACCGAAATCGATTTTGCAATGATGGTCGAGGTCGTCTCATCGGCCGCATGGATCATTTTTGCGCCGGTGTCCTGGTGCTGGCCGTCGTTGGCGAGGGCGATAGAGATGACTTCGCCGCGGGCCTTGCGGCCTTTCAGCACGACGCCGGGATACTTGATCGTCAGGCGGGAGCCGATATTGCAGTCGATCCACTTGATCTCGGCTTCCTCGTGGGCCAAGCCGCGTTTGGTGACGAGGTTGAATACGTTGGGCGCCCAATTCTGGACGGTGATGTATTGGATTTTTGCGCCCTTGAGCGCGACGAGCTCGACCACCGCGCTATGCAGCGTGCTGGTCGAAAACTTCGGCGCCGTGCAGCCCTCCATGTAGGTGACCTCGGCGCCTTCGTCGGCAATGATGAGGGTGCGCTCGAATTGGCCGAAGTTTTCCGCGTTGATGCGGAAGTAGGCCTGCAGCGGATGCGCGACTTTTACGCCGGGCGGCACGTAGATGAACGAACCGCCGGAGAACACGGCGCTGTTGAGCGCGGAAAATTTGTTGTCGCCGGTCGGGATGACCTTGCCGAACCATTTGCGAAAGATCTCCGGGTGTTCCCGCAGCGCCTCGGTGGAGTTGACAAAAATGACGCCCTGCTTCGATACCGCCTCCTTGATGTTGGAATAGGCGGCCTCGCTGTCGAACTGCGCCTCGACGCCGGAAAGAAAACGGCGCTCCTGCTCGGGAATGCCGAGCCGCTCGAACGTTTTCTTGATGTCGGCCGGCACCTCGTCCCACGTGCGTTTGGGCTTCTGACCGCTGGCCAGATAATAGCGGATCTTGTCGAAATTGACGTTTTCCAGGTCGCGCGTGGCCCAGTGGGTGGGCAGCGGCTTCGATTGGAAGACTTTTAGCGCGGCCCGGCGGAATTCATGCAGCCAGGGCGCTTCCTTTTTCGCGGCGGAGATATAATCGACGGTCTGCTCGCTCAGCCCGGTGCCGGCGTCGAGTTCGTATTTGACGTCGTATTTGAAGTCGCCCGCGGATTGGTCGATGCCCGAGACAGGATTGTCGACAGCGACCGGAACTTCGATTTCGGTGGGTGGCTTCATGGTAAAAGGTCCTTGCGGTTGCGATTAATTCAAGCGTGGGCGAGTTCTTTTTTTACCCAATCGTAACCCCTGGCTTCGAGTTCGAGGGCCAGCGATTTGTCGCCGCTCTTTACCAGGCGGCCGTCGTACATGACATGCACAAAATCGGGCACGATGTGGTTCAGAAGCCGCTGGTAGTGCGTGATGAGAAGCACGCCCAGGTTCGGGCCGCGCAGGTGATTGACGCCTTCGGCGACGATGCGCAGCGCGTCGATGTCGAGACCGGAGTCGGTTTCGTCCATCAGCGAAAATTTCGGCTCGAGCATGGCCATCTGCAAAATCTCGCAGCGCTTTTTCTCACCGCCTGAAAATCCCTCGTTGACGGACCGAGCGGTGAATTTCCGGTCGATTTTCAAGAGATCCATTTTTTCATAGAGCCGCTTGTAGTAGCCGGTGACGTCAAGCTCCCCGCCTTCGCCCAGGCGGGATTGCAGCGCGGCTCGGATAAAATTCGCGATGCTGACGCCGGGGACCTCGCTGGGATATTGGAAAGCCAGGAACACGCCGGCCCGGGCGCGTTCGTCCGCCTCCAACGCCAAAATCGAACGGCCATCGAGCAGCACATCGCCGCTCGTGATGGTGTAATCCGGATGGCCGGCGATGGCCTTGGCCAGCGTGGACTTGCCGGTGCCATTGGGACCCATGACCGCGTGAATTTCGCCTTGGCGGATGGTCAAGGATAGGCCTTTGACAATTTCTTTGTCGCCGATGGCGACGTGGAGATTCTTGATTTCGAGTTGGGACATTTGGGAAGAAAATGCGCGGAAAGGCGGGGGCCGGAATAAATTCAGCGGGTTGCGGCGTGGCCGCGAAAGGAAAGTTCGATACTGGACGCTTCGAAGCCGCGGGGAAGCAGATGGCGCAGATAGGACGTCGTATCCGCAGGCAATTCGATGTCATGCACGTGGCCGGTGGAGTCGTCGTGGAAATGCGCATGTTCGCGCAGGTTGGTGCAATAGCGCGTCGGCTCGCGCTCGAAATGAACCGGGCGCACAAGGCCACATTGCGAAAGAGTCTCAAGGCAGTTGTAAACCGTGGCGAGCGAGATGCCGGGGAGGCTGAGCTTTACCCGCGCAAAAATTTCCTCGGCGGTGGGATGGTCGCGTTTGCCAAGGACGATATTGTAAACGACTTCGCGCTGCCGGGTGGCGCGAAGGCCGCTGTCGGCCAACTTCGCGCAAAGCGCGTCGTGGGTTTGGGTGGACGGTTCCATGCGGAGTAGTCTAAACAGATTGGAATGGTTCCAAGTCGCAAGTCAGAACTCAAATTTTATCCCCACCGGCCGATGGGAAAAGGCTTTGCGTTGTTAATCGTTTGGCATAGAATTATCCTTCAACTAGTAGCATCACTTTTAATTGCCGTCATGAAAAAAACATCTATCCTTTTATTGTCGGTTCTCTGCCTCCCTTTTTGTGCCTTGCTATCGCACGCCGATCCTCTTGATGACTTGATTGATGGCATGAGGGTCGGCGTCACCTTCAACGAGGGCCAGCAGGCGAGAATTCTCAAAACGACAGGCGCGGCGGCGTCGGAATCTTACAAGGATGGTATTGTCAGTCTCTACCTGTGGGGGATCAAAGCCTCCATTGTCGATCCCGACCATAATGGCGACTGGCCCTATCGCTCGTTTTTGGTCGATGGCAATCCGTCTTTGCGCAAGCACCTCAACCGAGCGCTCAAAGAGCGCTTTGAGAAGAAACCGGACTCGATCTTGGTCTATGCGGCGATCTGTCCAGCGATTTTCGGTGGAGACGAGGAACGGGTTGACCGGCTTCAGTCGTATCTAAAGGAACACGATGCCTTCCTTTTCAAATTGGAACAGGCCCAGATCGACCAGTATTGGCGCCCTTATATCAAGAAAGCCTTGGCGAAAGAGGCCGCCGGTAAAAAGTAATCGGAGGCGTGGGTCGCTCGAAGTGGCGGGTAGCGAGTCGTTGGCAAGGAAAGTTCACGGGTTACTGTTCACCGTTGCATAGGCGGGGTTCGGCGGGCTGTGCTCTCGCAAAATCAAGGCAGAAACAACTTGCAGCGTGATTTTGTCGGTTACCGCCGCTTGTAGCATCTGTTTCCAGGCTGTGGCGGCAGGCGGCGTGAGCAAAAGCTCGCGCCCGTTGGCTGTTGTGCCGATGCGGATGAGCTGGATGGCCTCAGGTTTGAGCGAAAACCGATAGCGCGCGGCGTAATCGGCCGGAATGCCTAGCTCCGCCCAGATTTGTGGCAGAGACGATGAGCGACCGGATTCGGGCTCCACGATCATGGGTCATCCTTCGACGTTGGGCGTTAGACCTGTCCTCCGTAGCTTTGCGTGCCGACGGGAGCCTTGGCCAAGATGGGGCGAAGGAGAATGTGATTGTTCAATGCTGATGCTCTGCCAGCCAGCGTTCGGCTTCGATGGCAGCCTGGCAGCCCATGCCAGCAGCGGTCACGGCTTGCCGGTAAACATGGTCCGCGCAGTCGCCGGCAACGTAGACGCCGGGTATCTTAGTTTTTATCTGTGAACCCTTGATGGGCAGAAAGTAGCCGTTTTCGTCAACCTCCAGCGCGGCCGCGAATGGCGCGGTGTTTGGCAGGTGTCCAATGGCGACAAAAATGCCTTTCACCGGCAGGACGGACTCAGCGCCGGTCTTGAGGTTTTTTATTTTCAGTCCGCTGACGGCGCCCTGAGGCACGCCTTCGACCGCAACCGGCACGCTGTCCCACACCGGCTGTATTTTGGGATGCGAGATCGCGCGGTCGGCCATGATCTTCGATGCGCGCAACGCATCGCGGCGGTGGACGAGATACACCTTGCTGGCGAAGCGGGTCAGAAAAAGCGCTTCCTCGGCCGCGCTGTCGCCGCCGCCGATCACGGCCACCTCCAGGTTGCGATAAAACGCGCCGTCGCAGGTCGCGCAGGTCGTCACGCCCTTGCCGCCGTAGAGTTCCTTCTCGCCGGGGACGCCGGTCATGCGCGGCGACGCGCCGGTGGCGATGATGACGCATTTCGCGAGAATGGTGCGGCCGGTGCAGATGAGCTTGCGAGGGGAGGTGGCGAAATCGACCGACTGGACCTGGGCCTGCTCAAAACGCGCGCCAAACTTGGCCGCCTGTTTGCGCAGGTTGTCCATCAGCTGGAAACCGTCGACGCCCTCGGGAAAGCCGGGGAAGTTCTCCACCTCGCTCGTCGTTGTGAGCTGGCCGCCGGGCAGCGATCCCTCGATCACGAGCGGCGCGAGGTTGGCGCGCGCCGTGTAAATGGCGGCGGTGAGACCGGCGCAGCCGGTGCCGACGATGACG
>JBEKQH010000019.1:0-10649 GCA_049519915.1 Opitutaceae bacterium | reverse complement strand
CTTGCCCCAAGTGACACGAGCGGAGGCGGCGGGCAGCCTGCGACGGGGCTTGGAGACGATCGGTGACCTCGATCTTCTCGTCGCCGCTGCCGACGTAGAGCCGGTCGTGAAATGGTTTGTCGAACGGCCGGAAGTGCAGGAAGTGACGGCGCGCGGCGAAACGAAAGTGAGCGTGCGATTTGTGACCGGCCTGCAGGCGGATTTGCGGCTGGTGCCGTCGGACCAATTTGTCTTTGCGCTCCACCACTTCACCGGGTCGAAGGACCATAACGTGCAAATGCGCCAGCGCGCGCAGGCGCGCGGGCTGAGCTTGAGTGAATGGGGCTTGGTGCCGGCCGAAGGCGAGGGCACGGCCAAGGAAAAAGCGGAAAAGCGGAAGACGGGAAACCCGGCCAAGACCGAGGCGGATATCTTTGCCGCGCTTGGCTTGCATTTTATTCCGCCGGAGCTGCGCGAAGGGCAGGGCGAAATCGAGGCGGCCGAACAAGGGGAATTGCCGCGGTTGGTCGAATTGGGCGATTTGCGCGGAGCTTTTCACAACCACACGACGGCCAGTGACGGGCGAAACACGCTGACCGAGATGGTCGCGGCCGCGGAAGCGCTGGGCTGGGACTATCTCGGGATTGCCGACCATTCAAAGTCGAGCCTCCAAGCCAGCGGCCTGAGAGAAGATCGACTGCTGAAACAGGTGAGGGAAATTCGGGCGCTCAACGAATCGAGGCAGTTCAAGACGCACGTTTTTGCCGGTACCGAATGCGATATCTTGCCGGATGGACGGCTCGATTTTGATTCCACGGTCTTGGGGCAACTCGACTATGCGGTGGTTTCGGTCCACAGCGCCTTTGCCCAGGATGAGACGACCATGACGGCGCGCATGGTGCGCGCCATCGAGCAGCCACATGTGACGATGCTGGGGCACCTGACCGGCCGGCTGCTGCTGCGCCGCGAAGGCTACCGTGTGGACACGGCCAAGGTGATCGATGCGGCCATCGCGAACGGCGTCATCATCGAGCTCAACGCCAACCCACAGCGCCTCGACATGGACTGGCGTTATTGGCGGCGCGCGGCGGAACGGGGACTGCTCTGTTCCATCAATCCGGACGCTCACGACAGGGCCGGGCTTGCCTTGGTCCGCGCCGGCGTGAATGCGGCGCGCAAAGGCTGGCTGACCGCGAAGCATGTTTTGAACACGCGCTCGTTGGCGGAGGTTAAGAAGTATTTTGAGGGTCGAAAAAGCGAGGGAAAATAAGGTGAGACAGGCCGGTTATCCGTTCGGTGGTCATTCCGAGGGAACGAGGAATCTCCCATCCGGAGGGAAAATATTTTGCGATGGCCTTACGCCGAGCAACGTTTTAAGCGCGTTGAGGTCAACGCGCTCCACCTCGCGCGACTCTTTAAAAATTCTTCGTGTAGGTCACGCCGCGTTCGTCAATGAAGGTCAGGGTTTCCGGCTCGATTTTTTTCAGACGCAATCCGAGCAGGCGGTCGACGACTTCGTTTTCGCGGAAGACACGGTCGTTCATGAGCACCTTGCCGTCGGTGCCGGACATGCGGATGCCGGCGACTTGCAAGGCGTCGAGATAGGCGAGAATTTTGGGATCGGGCTCGGTTGGATTCAGCCCGTTCGGCGAGCTCAGGGCAGGCCCGTTCGGCGAGCTCTTCCCTTCGCTCGGTTCGACCGACTCAGGGCTACGCGGGACCGGCAGGGTGGACTCGCTTGGAAGGTTCGGCGCCGTCGGTGCAGGCGGGGGCAACGAAAGATCGGGCACCTGAACAGGAGGAACCGTAACGGGCGTGGATGCCACGGCGGGCGGGGCTGCTGGCGGCGATTTTCCCACGGCGGAGTTTTCTGCGGCCGGCATGGGAGCGGGCATTTGGGTTACCGTTTGGACCGGAGCTGGAACGGTCGGCAACGGGGAGGGCAGGCTGGCCGTCGCGAGCGGAGCTGGCCCAGGTTTTTCCGGCAAAGCCGGAGAGGCCGGCGCCTGGGCCACAATCATAGATGCCGGTGGCCGCAAAAGGTAAACGGTTGCAAGGACGCTCAAGGCGATGAGTACGCCTGCGCCGAAAGCCAAAAGCATAAAAAGCTGCCCAGGCAATGGTCGGTCGCGGCTGGCCGGGCCGGCCGCGACCGACGGGACAAGCGGCTGGGCGGGCGGGCTGTTGGGTGGGCCGGAAGCGCCGGGAGCGCCGGCGGGCAAGTTGCCGGGCGCGGCAGGAGGAGGCGACTGCCCTTGTGTTTGGAGTTTCTGGGCTTTCTTGAGGGCGTCGTTGATGAGGCTCATGGCGGGGAAAAGACGGGCGCGATCAGCGGGTGAGAGTGGACAAGTCTTTCATGGCGTGGCGAACATCCCAATAGTTTACCTCGTCGGATTCCCGAATGAAAGCCGAGAGAATCGCCTTGTCGCAAAGATTATTAACAATGCGCGGAATTCCTTTGCTGGCGCGGTGAATCTTGCGGATGGCCCAAGGCGTGAAGTGCGGGCGGCCTTGGCTGCCGGCGAGCGCCAGGCGATGGCGGATGTAGTTGTCGATGTCGATGCGGGACAGGGGCAGCAGCTCGTAGTGGACGAGGATGCGCTGGCGCAGCTGGCGGAGTTCGTCGCTGGCCAGAATCGCTTTGAGCTCAGGCTGGCCGATGAGAATGATCTGAAGCAGCTTTTGCTTGTCGGTTTCGAGATTGGAAAGAAGCCGGATCTGTTCGAGCACCTCGAAGGTGAGATTCTGGGCCTCATCGATGATGAGCACGATGTCGCGCCCGGCCTGGATGCGTGCCAGGAGGACTTCGTTGATCTGTGTGACGAGATTGTAATGGCCTTCCGCGTGCTGGGTTTCGCCCAGGTCGGTGAGGATGGCCTGGAGCATTTCGGTCTCGTTGATCCGCGGATTGAGGACCAAGGCGGTGTCATAGTGTTCGATGTCGAGTTCCTCGATGAGGCGGCGGCACAGGGTCGTCTTGCCGCAGCCGACCTCGCCGACGAGCACAATGAACCCCTTGTGCTCGCGGACACCGTAGAGCAGATGTTGCAACGCGTCGTAGTGCGTCGGACTAAGATAAAGAAACTTCGGATCGGGGGTGATGTTGAACGGCATCTCCGCCAACGCGTAAAAGCTCTGATACATGGCCGATTTCGAGTATGCGACCCCCGGAGAAAAGGCACGCCAATTTCGAGCATGGGTCTTTTTGAAGCAAACAATCGTTCTCATTCTCTTGATCGTTCTTGTTCTCTCAGGCCGCCTTGGATTTAGAACGATTACGAGAAGGAGAATGATTAAGAGAATGACCGTCCAATGTGTTCGGTCCGTGCCTTTTCGGCGAAAAGATTTGCGCGCGAGCGCACGGGGCGTTGGTTTACGGCAGGATTGCCGTGAACGCGCGCCGTATTGTCATTCTCATCTACACCTTGCTGTTTCTCACCGTAAGTGCGGTTTTTAGCGTGTCTCTCTGGCAAACCCGCGCCGAATATTTACAATTGTGCGCGCAGGAGGCGGCCAACCGCCAGCGCCTGGCCGAGGCCGAACAGCGGTTGCGCGAACAACAACAGATTCTCGCGCGCTTGCGCACCGATCCGGCCTATGTCGAGCGCGTCATCCGTCAACAGCTCGGCTACGCCCGTCCGGAGGAATTTATTTTTCGCTTCGAGCCGTAATTTCATTGCACCGGGGGACCGCCGCCGCCTTCAATCGGCCCCTCTGATTTTTTAATGGCGACATTTCCGGTTATAGAAAAGTTTAAGCTTGCGGGCCAGGGGCACGTCTTTGCTTTTTTTGACTCACTTCCCGCCGCCGGACAACAAGCGTTGCTGGCCGAGGCGGCGGAAATCGACCTCGACGAACTGGCGCGGTTGACTCGAACCTTGCTGGTGAAAGACGCCGTCGGCCCGGGTCCCGGCGAACTCGAGCCCGCGTCCTATATCCCGCTGCCCGAACATGGGGGCGATGCGGCGGCCTGGGCGCAGGCGAAAATAGTCGGCGAAACGGCGTTGCGGGCGGGGCGCGTCGCGGCCTTCACGGTGGCGGGAGGACAGGGCACGCGTCTGGGTTGGGACGGGCCCAAGGGCACGTTTCCCGTCACGCCGGTGAAACGAAAGCCGCTTTTCCAGGTTTTTGCCGAAAAGATTCTCGCCGCGGGTGTGCACTATGGCCGACCGCTTCCCTGGTTCATCATGACCAGCCATGCGAACCACGGGGCGACCAAGGCGTTTTTCGAGGAGCATAAATTTTTCCGCCTCGATCCGGCGCGGGTGCATTTTTTCCGCCAGGGACGCATGCCGGCGGTCGATTTCTCGGGGAAAATCCTGCTTGAGGCGCCCGACCGCATCGCCCTGTCTCCCGACGGTCACGGCGGCTCGTTCCGGGCGCTCGATCGCAGCGGAGCGCTCGATCTGATGAAGGCGGACGCCATCGACACGATCAGCTATTTCCAGGTGGACAATCCCCTCGTGCGCTGCATCGACCCGTCCTTTCTGGGTTGGCATCTCGGGCACCGCTCGGAAATGTCGAGCAAGATGGTGCCGAAGGCGAATCCAGAGGAAAAAGTCGGCCATTTCTGCCGGGAAAACAACCGTCTTGTCGTCATCGAATACAGCGATCTGCCGATGACCCGGCAGCGGGAGATCGATGCGGCCACGGGCCAGCTGCGCTTCCACGCGGGCAATGTGGCCATCCATGTGCTCGATCGCGAGTTTGTGCGCCGAGAGGCCGCCGGCGCCACCCCTTCGACAGGCTCAGGTCAGGCGGGCTCAGCGCAGGTCCGGCTGCCGTTCCACCGGGCCGATAAAAAGATTGCCGCGATTGATGCGGACGGAAAGCCGGTGCGGCCGACTGCGCCCAATGGAGCGAAATTCGAGATGTTTGTCTTCGACGCCCTGCCGTTGGCCCGGAACCCGCTCGTGATCGAGACCCGCCGGGCGGACGATTTCTCGCCCGTTAAAAATGCCGAAGGCGCGGACTCGCCGCAAACCTGCCGCGACGATCAGCTCCGGCAGTTTGCCCGCTGGCTGAAGGCCGCCGGCGGGGCGGTGGACGTCGATGCGGCTGGCCGGCCTCATCTGGGACTGGAAGTTTCCCCACTTTTCGGATACGATGAGGACACGTTTGCCCAGGCGTGGAAAAAACTTTCGTCCAAACCGCGCTTGGAGGATGGACTCTATCTCGAATAATTTTTCATGACGACTTCCGAAAAAATTTCTGCCGCGACCCGTTCAGGCCGGTTTTTGCCGGCCGCCTCCGAGCATCTCGCCGCCTGGCTCGCTTCCGGTTTGCCGGCCTGGGCCGTGGCCAGCATCGATGAACTTGCGGCCCAGGATGCCTGGAGCGAGCTCAACGACCGGTTTTACCGCGAACTCGAGTTTGGCACCGGCGGGATGCGCGGACGCACGATCGGCGCGGTCGCGGCCGCCAGCGAGCTCGGCACGCCCGGCCCGCAGGGCACCCCCGAGCACGCCGCCATCGGCAGCAACATGCTCAATGATTTCACGATTGTCCGCGCGACGGTCGGGCTTTACCGCTACACCAAGAAATATCTCGCGCAGAATCTTCGCTTCGACGTGCCGAGACTCGTCATCGCCCACGACGTGCGGCATTTCTCGAGACACTTTTGCGAGCTGTCGGCCTCGACCTGGACGCAGCTCGGCGGCGTGGCCTTCATTTTCGACGGACCGCGCTCGACGCCGCAGCTGAGCTTTTCCGTGCGCTGGCTCAAGGTGCACGCCGGCATCGTCATCACGGCCAGCCACAATCCGCCGCACGACAACGGCCTCAAGGCGTATTTCCAGGACGGCGCGCAAATTGTGCCGCCGCACGACAAAAGCATCATCGCCGAAGTCAACGCGGTCCAGCTGGGCGAGCTCGGCGCGTTTCTCAAGAAGGATTTGGCGCGCACGGTCGTGCTTAACCGGGCGGCGGACGACGCCTATTTGGTCGCGGCGTCGCGCTCGGTCATCGACCACCGGACGCTGAGCCGGGCCAAGTTGAAGGTGATTTTCACGAATATTCACGGCACGGGCAGCGTGGCGGCCACGCCGCTCCTGCTGCATGCCCGGGTGAACGTGGTCGAGGTGCCCGAACAGGTGGCTTTCGATCCGCGCTTTCCCACGGTCAAATCGCCTAATCCGGAAAATCCCGAAGCGCTGGCCATGGCCATGGCTATGGCGGATCAACGCGGGTGCGACATCGTGCTGGCGACCGATCCGGATGCGGACCGCATGGGCACGGCGGTGCGCGGCCCGGACGGAAAAATGACGGTTTTGACCGGCAACCAGGTGGGCGCGATGCTGGCCGAATATCGAATTTCAAAATTCAAGGAGCTGAAATGGCTGCCGGCCGAGGGCTCGGACCGGGCGGCGTTGATCAAGACGTTTGTCACCACGCCGCTGCAGGACGCCATCGCCCGGGGCCATGGCATCAAGGTCATCAACACGCTGACCGGCTTCAAATGGATCGGCGCCCGGTTGCGGCGCTACGAGGACGAGATGGTCGAAGCCCTTCGCATCCGGGAGCACCTGGCGCTCGATTACGACGCGACCCCCGCCCGCAAGCGGGCCGAGCTGATGCTGGTGCATGGCACGTTTCTGATTTTGGGCAACGAAGAGAGCTATGGCTATCTCGGCACCGACGGTGTGCGGGACAAGGACGGCAATGCGGCCTGCCTGATGTTCGCCGAAATGTGCGCGGCGCTGAAGGACCGTGGAACGACCGTTCTGCGCTTCCTCGACGAGCTGTATTTGCGATACGGCTACCATTTGGAGGACACCATCAACCTTTATTACGAGGGCGCGACCGGCGCGGCGAAGATCAAAAGGATTCTCGATACCTACCGCGAAAGCCCGCCGAAGGTTTTCGGAGACACCGCGGTGGCCGGCTTCCAGGATTTTGGCCGGGAGAAAATCACGGATGCCGACGGAGCGGCCGTACCGGCGCAGGACTTATATTTTGTGACGCTGGCCAATGGTTATACCTTTGCGGCGCGCGGCAGCGGCACCGAGCCGAAGATGAAGTTCTACCTTTTCGCGAGAGAAACGGTCGGGGACGAGGCCGGGCTGCCCCTGGCGAAGACCCACGCCCGTCAGACCCTCGACGCGCTGAAAAAGCTCATCGAGGAGGAAGCCCGGCGCCGGGCCGAGGGCTGACGCGGAAGACCAAGGCAGAGAGCAGAGGGCGGATTTCAGATCCAAGCGGTAATAACCGCAGATGGACGCGAATTGGATCGGGTTGATCACTCCTTGAACATCCTCCTTCGCCCCATTCGGCCCGTTCGGCAGGCTCAGGGCAGGCAAGCTCAGGGCTTCGGAGGACGGGTCCAACATCGAACGCGTAATCTCAAAGGTGGAGCGGCTTGACCACAAGACGCTTAACCGCTGAACGCCGAAGGCTGAATAACCTGCGGCGACGTTTCTCTCCTCTGTCTTTCCGAAACCCTAAGCAACCCCGACTTGTCGGGGCTGCCTAGAACAAGCCAATGAACTGGGCGCTCGGATTGGTCCTGTTGTAGGCGGGGTGCCCTCACCCCGCAAATTGTCATTCCGAGTGCAACGAGGTACCGAGCGAAGCGACATCAGCCATCTCACGTATATTTTCGATCTTGTGAGATCCTTCGCTGGCGCTCTGGATGACAAATGGAGACACCAAGTTCATTGGCAGCGTGGCGAGGAGTCTTGGCTCGAATCTTTGATCATCGGATTTCTTTGGAGTTTGGACCTTTGGCGTTTGGAATTTCCACAAAAATCCTTCACGGCCTTTGGATGGTTCGATCGTTCGGCCTCATCCTGGTTTCCGGGTTTCCCTCTTGAAATATGAACCATGAGGGCAAACCGCTCGCGGCGCGGCGGGAGCCGCTCAGAAAATGAGCAAGGCGGGCTTCTCGACGAGCTCGCGCAGGGCGGCCAGGAATTGCGCGCCGGTGGCGCCGTCGACCACGCGGTGGTCGCAGGAGAGGGTGAGGGACATGCGCTGGCCGGGGACGATAGCCCCGTCTTTCACCACAGGTTTTGCGACGGTCGTGCCGACGGCGAGAATGGCGGCGTTGGGCGGATTGATGATGGCGCTGAAGCGGTCGATGCCGAGCATGCCGAGATTCGAGACGCAGAAGGTGCCGCCGTTGAACTGGTCGGGCTTCAATTTCTTCTCCTTGGCCAGCTTCGCGAGCTGTTTGGCCTCGTTGCTGATGGTGAGAAGCGTTTTCGAATTCGTGTCGCGGATGACCGGCGTGATCAGGCCGTCGTCCATGGCCACGGCGAAGGAGACGTGGGTGGCGCTGTGGTGGCGGATGGACGGCGAGGGCGAATCTTCCCATGAACAGTTCACGGCCGGCACGCGGCCCAGCGCTTCGGCGCAGGCCTTGAGAATGAAGTCATTGACGGAGAGTTTGGCGCCGTCCTTTTCCAGCGAGGCGTTGAGCCGCGCGCGAAGTTCGAGGAGCGGACCGGCGTCCACTTCAATCTCGAGATAAAAATGAGGAATCTGCGACTTCGATTCGACCAGGCGGCGGGCGATAATACCCCGGATGTTTGATACCGGTACCACGGCGTCGTCTTGAACGGCCCCTTGGTGCAGCCGGCCGGCCGGCGATTTCTCGGCTTCGAGAATATCGGCGCGGACAATGCGGCCGCCGGGGCCGCTGCCGGCGATGTAGGCCGGATCGATGCCTTTTTCCACGGCGAGCTTCCGGGCGAGCGGAGAAATCTTGATGCGGCCGGACGGCGCGAGGACGGCCGTCGGACGCTGGGCGACCGGAGCGGTCGCCGCCGCGGTCGCCGGTGTCGGCGCGGGTGACGCGGCTTTCCCAGCCGTCGCTGGCGGCGGCACGTGGGTTGCGGGAACGTCAACCTTTTCGCCGGGCTGGCCGACGGCGGCGAGCGGGGCGCCGATGGCAATTTGCGAACCGGCCGGCGCGAAAATCTTCAGCAAGGTACCGTCGAAGAACGACTCCAGCTCCATCGTGGCTTTGTCCGTCTCGACCTCGGCGAGCATGTCGCCATTCTTCACGGCGTCGCCTTCCTTTTTGAGCCATTTGACCAGCGTGCCCACCGTCATGGTGTCGCTGAGTTTGGGCATGTCGATGATTTGGGCCATGGAAGAATAAGTTCAGACAGAATGAACAGAATCAACAAAATGACTTTTGTGATGCGGGATCAAGACCCACGGAATTTTGTCCATTCGGTTAATGCGGTCGAAAATCTTTTTCAGAGCATGGCCAGCGCGGCGTTGCGGATGCGTTGGGGATTGGGGAGCTGTTCGTCCTCGACCGCTTTGCTGTAAATGGCCGGCGCGTCGAGGGCGGAAACCCGCTTGATGGGCGCATCGAGGTCGTCGAAGGCCTGGTCTTGAATCATGTAGCTGAGCTGGGCGCCAACGCCACAAAAAGGCTTGTTCTCCTCAACCAGGAGCGCGCGGTGCGTTTTCCGCACGGAGGCAAGGATCGTCTGTTCGTCGAGCGGTCGGATGGAGCGCAGGTCGACGACTTCAACAGAGATATCGTGCTCGGCCTCGAGGAGCTGTGCGGCCTTGAGCGAATGGATGACCGCGCGGCCGTGGGCCACGATGGTAAGGTCGGTTCCTTGGCGTTTGACCTCGGCCAAGCCGAGCGGAATGAGATACTCTTCGGCCGGAACTTCGCCCTTGTCGTTATAGAGGATCGTATTCTCCATAAAGAATACGGGATCATTGTCGCGAATGGCGGACTTGAGCAGCCCCTTGGCGTCATAGGGCGTGGCCGGGCAGACCACCTTCACCCCGGGATGGGCCGCACAAACGTTTTCCGGCGTATGGCTGTGGGTGGCGCCGACGTTGGTGCCGCCGTTGGCCGGTCCGCGGATCACAATGGGAATATTGACCAGGCCGCCGGACATGTAGCGAATATTGGCGGCGTTGTTGAGAATCTGGTCGAACGCGACCGAATAAAAGCTCCAGAACATCAATTCCATCACCGGACGCACGCCGAGCATGGAGGCGCCGATGCCGGCGCCGATAAAGCCGGCCTCGCTGATGGGCGTATCCCTGACGCGGTTGGGGCCGAAGCGGGCTAGCAAACCTTCGGTGACCTTGTAGGCCCCGTTGAATTGGGCGACTTCCTCGCCCATGAGAACGACATTGGGGTCGCGCTCAAGTTCTTCGGCGAGGGCTTGGTTGATGGCTTCGCGGTAGGAAATGACGGGCATCGGCAGAAAAATTGGAAAGTCGGAAAAGTGGGAAGAGGCGGGCGCGATCCGCGCTCAGTCGAAGAAAATACGGCCTTGGGATTTTTTCTGCGCAGGATTGTCCTCTTCCCAATAGACGTCCTTGGTGATGTCGGCGACGGTCGGGTAGGGGCTGGCGTCGGCAAAGGCGGCGGCGTTTTCCGCCTCGGCTTTGGCCTCGTGGTCGACCGTTTCGATCAGCGCGTCGTCGAGCACGCGCTCGGCCACAAGCGTGTTTTGGAAAAGCTGGATCGGATCCTTCGTGCGGCGGTATTCCTCGATTTCGGCCTTTTCGCGGTAGGTCGAGTCGGGATCCGAAACGGAGTGGCCGCGGTAACGGTAGGTCTTGATTTCGAGAATGCTGGGCCTCGATTTCTCGCGGGCCAGGGCGAGGAATTTCTCGGTCTTTTCGCGGACTTCGTAGATATCGTGTCCGTTGCAGACATCCCAGGCCATCGTGTAACCTTCGGCCCG
>JBEKQH010000018.1:0-10725 GCA_049519915.1 Opitutaceae bacterium | reverse complement strand
ACCCTGCAGCGTGGCGAGCTCGCGTTGGGCCAGCGTGACGTCCAACTCATTGGTGAGGCCGCGGTCAAAGCGAACCTGCACATACTTCAGGCCCTGTTCGGCCGCCGCCACATCGTGACTCAGAGCGGCGAGCCGCATCTCCAAGCCGCGCAAATCGAAATAGGCCTGAGCCACTTGTGCGATCACCGTTATGGTCACGTCATTGCGCGCCGCGGCCGCCGCCTGCATGTCGTCCCTCGCCGCTTCAAGCTCGCGGCGGAGCTGGCCGAAGAGATCGATCGCCATGCCCCCGGCCAGGCCGCCCGCCCGCTTGATCACGCCGCCATTGCGGTTGTCGGCCGATGAGAGGGGCGGCTCGACGAGTCCGCGAGTCAGGTCGGAGCCGGTGCCGTCGCCCATGGCGCCGGTGGCACCGCCGGCCGGCAACAGCGTGCCCAAGACGCCGGCTTCGGCCGCCTCGGCCTCCTGAAGCCGGGCGATGGCCACCTGCAGGTCGAGGTTCGCGGCGATCGCTCGCCTAACGAGGGAGGTGAGCTCGGGGTCGTTAAAGGATTCCCACCAATGAGCGGGATCGATCGGCGGTTTCGCCGGGGCGGTGGCGGTCGCGGCGGCGAAAGCCAACGGCGCGTCGGGTTTGGGCGAATGATAATTGGGGCCGACCGCGCAGCCCGTTAAACCGCCCAGCAGGGAGACTCCGATCCAGCGCCAGCGCATGATCAGGCCTTTTTCTTTCCGTTGGACGGAGCCGGCTTGCCGTCCACCATGACCACATCGACCTGGTTGCCATCGGCAATCTGGCTGTTGATATTGAGCACAACCTTATCGCCCGGGCGGACTCCCGATTCGAGATCGACGGTCGTGCCGTCGTCTTCGCCGATGGTCACCGGCCGAAACTGGACGTGGTCGCCCTCGATCACCGCGACTTCGGTTCCCTGCGCGTGGAACATAATCGCCGCCGCCGGCACTTCCGCGGCCCCTTCGGTCTGCCGGTGGAAGGTGACATCGACGTAAAGGCCGGGGACGAGAGCGCCGTCCTGGTTGGGGATGTCTGCCTCGACCTTCAATGTTCGCGACTGCGGATCGACCGCATCCGAGGTTCGGGTAATGGTGCCGGAGAAGACTTGGCTCCCGGTGCCGACGGTGACCACATCCACCGGGCTGCCCACTTTCATCGACGGGGCGGCGGCCTGTGGCACATCGACGAACACGCGGATGGGATTGTTCTGCGTCATGCGGTAGAGCACGGTCGTGGTGGCCGAACTGCCGGCGGTGACCAAGTTGCCGATATCGACCCGTCGCTCGGTGATGATGCCGGTGAAGGGCGCGGTGACCTTCTTGTATTGCTCGAACGCCGCATACTTGCCGACGTCGCCTTGCGCTTTCTTCACCTCGGCTTGCGCCGCCATGAGCGCCGCCTGGGCGCTCTCGTAACCGGCTTTCTTGTCCGCCGTTTCCTGCTCAGAAACCACGCCCTTCGGCGAGTCGCGCCAGCGGGCATAAGTGGATTCGGCAAAATTTTCCTGGGCCTCGCGCACGTTCACATTGGCCTCGGCCGTCCCCAGCTCGGCCTGGGCGGCCGCGAGCTGGGCGTCGAGGTCGGGCGTATCGATCACAGCGAGCACTTGCCCGGCGGTGACGTGGTCGCCGATATCGACGAACCAATGGGAGACATAACCGTCCACTCGCGCGTAGATGGTCGCCTGGTACCAGGCGGCCGTTTCGCCGGGAAGTGCGAGCGGGCTGGTCGGCGCCGCAGGCTTCACCGTGGCGACATCCACCTCCGAGGGCGCGGCGGCCGCGAGGGCCGTTTCCGCGGCGAGTTCATGCGCCTCGTAGGTGCGCATGAAAAAAACGATGACGAACGCCACTAGCAGGACGCCGAGCACGATACCCGCCGCGACCTGGGTCCGCGTGCCGGTATCGGCTTTGCGCATGAACGCGGCGAATCGTCCCACGGCATGCCGCCGGGAAGTCCCAGCCTCCGGCGGCGGAGCTTCGCGTTTTTCGGAGGGGGTGTTGGGTGCGTCGGCGGATATGGCTTTCAAGTCGTGTGGCATGGCTATTTCTCCTTGGTGCGGACGGTGTCAGGCGGTGGCCATTGAGTCTCCGTGAGAAAGGCCATGCGTTTCCGGCTGGGTCTGCGGGCGGCGCCGCCATAGGCGGTACATCGACGGCACAAACACGAGCGTGGCGAAAGTCGCGAACATCAGGCCGCCGATGACCGCGCGGGCCAGCGGCGCGTTCTGTTCGCCGCCTTCGCCGACGCCGAGGGCCATGGGAATCATGCCCAGGATCATTGCGCCGGCGGTCATGAGAACGGGGCGAAGGCGGGTGTAGCCGGCATTCAAGGCCGCTTCGAGGGGCGAATCGCCCACGTCCATCCGCTGATTTGCGAATGTCACGACTAGGATGCTATTGGCCGTGGTCAGGCCGATGCACATCAACGTGCCCATGAGCGCCGGAACGCTCAGGTGCGTTTGGGTGATGAATAACATCCAAATTACGCCGGTGAGCGCGAAAGGCACCGCCAACAGCACGATGAGCGGATCGATCCAGCTTTGGAAGTTGATGACCAAAAAAAGATAGATGAGCACGACCGCGAACGCCATGCCGGAGAACAGGCCCGCGTAGCTCTCGCGCATGGTGTCGACCTGACCGCTCAAGGTCACGGTGATGGCCGCGGCGGCGGAGGCCAGGTCGCGGCCTTGGACGTCCGCATCGACGTCGAACACGGGACGAATATTGAGCTGGGACAGCACCAGCGGCGTGGTGCCGCGGCTGACCTTGGCCAGGTTCATCAAAAGCTGATCGCGGTTCGCCGTGCCCGTTTGCGTCGACATGGGGATCTGCCAAAGGTCGTTCATCGTCTTGATCTTGTACGTCGGGAGCTGCACCGCGAGCGGGTAGCTGACCCCGTTGCTGGGATCGACCCAGAAGTTCGGCGCGGTCTGGACGCTGTTGTTGGTTGTCACCAGCACGTCACTGGCCGCCTGGTATTGGGTGAGGCCCGTCTCCTCGGCCATGGTGCGGTCGACTTCCACGCTGAGCGTCGGCGCGTTGGGCACCTGGAATACGTGGGAGTCGACGACCCCCGGAATCCTGTGCAGGTCGCTCGCGATCTTGTTGGCCACCGCGTAGGCCGCGTGATTGTCGGGGCCGGACACCCGGATGTCGATCGGGGCGGGCTGGCCGAAGTTGAGCACCTGGTCGACGATATCGGCCGGCTGGAAGAAGAACTGCAACTCCGCGAAGCGCTTGGGCAGCTCGCGGCGCAGCCGCGCCGTCAGGCGCGCGGTCGGAGTGTGGGTCTTCTTGAGGGAGATGAGGATTTCGCCATCCATGGGGCCGACCGTCGCGGAATCGCTGAGCGCGATGTTCATGCCGCTGTAGGGCAGTCCGATATTATCCAGGATCGTGTCGATCTGCGCGGGGTCCACGAGCCGGCGGATTTCCTGTTCCACCTCCGCGAAATAGGCCTGGGTCTGTTCGATGCGCGTGCCCGGCGGGGCTCGCACGTGAAGGCGCATCTGGCCGGCGTCGACCTGCGGAAAAAAATCCTCGCCCAGCATAGGGAACAGCGGCAGCGATACCGCAATCAGCAGCAGGAAAAATCCTGCCGTGCGGCCGGCGTTTTCCAGCGACCACGTCACCGTCGCGCGATAGGCTTCGCGAAACTGCCCGAAGCCGCGCTCGAAGCTCTGGTGGATCATCCTGAATGGAGTGAGGGATGGGCGTGGCGCCGCCGGCTCCGCATCGCTCTGTCCGTGGTGCTTGGCGGCCATGGACCGCATCAGGTATTTGAACAGAACCGGGACGAGGGTGAAGGACAGCGCCAGGCTCGCGATCAGCGCCATGCAGACCGAGAGCGACAGCGGCGAGAACAGGTACTTCGCGGTTCCCCGGAGCAGGAAAACCGGGATGAAGACCATGCAGATGCAGAGGGTCGCGAGGGAGGTCGGTAATCCGACTTCGGCGGCGCCCTCAAGTATCGCCCTCTCCAAGGGCTCGCCGTCGTGCACGTGCCGTTCGATGTTCTCAATAACCACCGTGCCGTTGTCGACCAGGATGCCGACCGCGAGGGCGAAGCCGCCGAGGGTCATGGTGTTGAGGGTTTGGCCGCCGACATACATGATGAGCACGGCGGTGACGATCGACAGCGGGATTGAGGCCAGGATGATCAGCGTCAACCGCCAGTTGCCCAGAAACAAAAGGATCATCAGCGCGGTCAGCCCCGCCGCCATCAGGCCGCCCATCTTGACGCTGTTGAGCGAGGCGTTGACGAAGACCGATTGGTCGAACAGCGCGCGGATTTTCACGGTGCTCGGAATGATCTTTTTGAGGTAGGGCAGGGCGTCGCGGATGCCGGCGATGACGGCGAGCGTGGATTCGCCGCCGGTCTTGCGGATCGTGATCAGCGCGCCGGGCGTGCCGTCGACGGTCACTGAATTGGTCTGGACCTGATAACCGTCGTGCACATGCGCGACGTCGCGCATGAACACCATCTTCCCTTTCACTTCCTCGATCGGGAAGGCGTTGATCTTGGCGATCACGTCGGGACTGTTGTTCATGGTCAGCGTGTAGTCCTTGGGACCGATTTTTACGTCGCCGGCAGGAAGGATGACGTTCTCGTGCTGCAAAGCGGTGGAGACGTTGGCGGGCGATAGGCCGCGCGCGTTCAAGGCCGCCTGATCGAGATCGGCCATGATGATGCGCGGCTTGCCGCCATAGGCCTGCGGCACCTGGGCGCCTTGGACCACGGCCAGCGCGGGGCGGATAATGTTCTGGGCGAGATCGTTGAGCTTGGTGTCGGGCAGCTCGTTCGAAGACAGGCTGAGCTGGATCACCGGCACATCCGTGGCGCCATAACGGAGCACGAGCGGCGGCGTGATGCCCGGCGGCAGGTATTTCAAAACGACGAGCGCGCTCGAGGCCAGCTGCGAGACCGCGCGGCTGACGTCAGCGCCCTCCTGCAGATAGACCTTTTCGACCCCGACGCCGGTGTAGCTCGTTGCCTCGATGCGCTCGACATCGTCGACCAGCGCGGCCATCTGACGTTCGTGGAGCGAGAGAATGCGGTTCTGGATGTCCCGCGCGCTCATCCCGTTATAGGTCCACACGACACTGACGACCGGGATGTTGATCTCGGGAAAGATATCGATGGGCATTCGCAGGGCCGCGCCCAGACCGAGGATACAGATGAGGATAATGCCGGCGGCCACCGTGTAAGGGTGCTTGAGAACAAAATGGATGAACCGCTTCATGCGAAATTCCTTGGACTTAAATTTCAGCTAGGGGTAGGCTGACGCGGAACCGGCTCCCTTTTCCCAGGACGCTTTCGGCGGTGACTTTACCGCCGTGCGCTTGGCAGATGGAGTGGACGATGGCCAGGCCCAGCCCGGCGCCGTCGGGCTGGCGCGAGCGCGCCTGATCGACGCGATAAAAGCGCTCGAAAATGTGCGGCAAGGCTCCCGAGGGAATGCCAATGCCCGTGTCCGAAATTTCGACGACGGCGTGGTGATGGGCGGCCGCGACCTTCAGGTGCACCGTGCCTCCGTCGGGCGTGTATTTAATGGCGTTGTCGAGGAGGTTGACCACGACTTGCTTAAGCCGGGCTTGGTCGCCTTTGACCGGCACCGGCTGGCGGGCGTCACAAGTCACGGCGATCTTTTTGTCCTCGGCCAAAAGGGCCATTTGCTCCGCGGTGGTAGCGGCGAGCTTGGCGAGGTCAAATTGGACGGACTCGGCTTGCGCCTCGCCGGCGTCGAGGCGGGAGAGGGCAAAGAGACGTTCTACGATCTTGGATAGGCGCTCGACTTCTTCGAGCAAGCTGCCGAGGCGTTCTCGCAGGGGTAAAGCCAGGTCGGAGTCTTGGGCGAGATTTTCGAGCTCGCCGCGTAAAATAGTCAGAGGCGTGCGCAGCTCATGTGAGGCGTCGGCTACAAACCGCTTGGAGTTTTGCAGGGCGTTCTCCAGTCGGGAGATCATGTGATTGAGCGACACGGATAAGCGCTCCAGTTCGTCGCCGGTGAAAGCAACCGGCAGGCGCTCGCTCAGGTTGTGCTGGGTGATCACCTCCGCCTTGCGGGCCATTCCTTCCACCGGCGTCAGGGCGCGCCGAACGAGCAGATAACCTCCGGCGGCGGCCACAGGATCACGACCGGCAGGCTAAGTCCCATTAACAGCAGCAAGTGGCTGAGCATCGTTTCGATGGGCGCCGCCGGCGTGCCCACTTCAATGAGGTAGGACTCGCCGTTTTTACCGGTGGCTCGACAGGCCGCGATCAGCAGCGCCCGGCCGTCGGGCAGAATTTGCCGGCGGGTAAATTCGCGCTGGGTCGAAGGCGGCGCGGGAGCGACGTCAGCCGGGTCGAAGCTCTGGTCGTTGGGCGGTCCCGAGACGTAGAGAAGGCTTCCATCCTTGCGGGTGAGGCGGATGAAACGGTCGCTGTGTTCCGGCGCATAAAGAATTTCAATTTCATCCACCACATATTTTTCGCCGGTGCGATCGACGGGCGAGAGCAGGGTTTCGGCGATTTGCCGGGCGCGTTGCGCCTGGGTCGCCCACAAGGTGTTCTGCAGGTAGGTCTTTAACTGCATGAAGAGTAGCCCGCCCAAGAGGACAAAGGCCGCCGTGAGCAAGCCGGCGTGCCAGGCCGTCAATCGGAACCTGATCGATCGCACGTTCATGCCGTCGCCTTCTCGGTCAGGCTGTAGCCGACCCCGCGCACGGTGCGAATCAACTTGGTCGGGAAAGGGGCGTCCACTTTTTCGCGCAAATGGCGCACATAGACGTCCACGATGTTGGTGAGGCCGTCGAAACTTTGGTCCCACACGTGCTCCACGATCATGGTGCGCGAAAATACCCGCCCGGGATTGGTGGCCAGGTATTCGAGCAGCGCGTATTCTTTGGGCGTGAGGTCCAGGCGCTTGCCGCCGCGGCGCACTTGTTGCGACAGCCGATCCAGCTCGAGATCATCGACCCGGATCACGCTGCATTGGTTGATCGGGCCGCGGCGCAATAACGCTTTCACGCGCATTTGCAGCTCGGCAAAAGCAAATGGCTTGGTCAGGTAATCGTCGGCGCCCGCCTCGAAATTCTCGACCTTGCTGGCCGTGGCGTCGCGGGCGGTCAAAATCAGCACGGGAATTTGCCCGTTTTGGCCACGGAAGCGCCGGAGCAAATCCAGCCCGCTCATTCCCGGCAGCATCAAGTCGAGGATGACAAGGTCGTACTCATAGGTGGTCAACAGGGCCCAGCCGTCGTCGCCGTTATCGGCCACGTCCACGGCGTAGCGTTCCGCCTTCAGGCCGCGGGCGACAAAATCGGCCACCTTGCGCTCATCTTCTATTACTAAAATACGCATGTCGCGGCTAAACTATCATAACATTATTAAGAGACGGCGAAGAAATGATTAATTTTTGTTCATAAACTTTTGCAAACCGTGCACAACGATTCCGGGTTGACGTTCGCCCGGCCGGCCACCGTGGAGCTGCCCGCGGGTCGTTATCGAGTCGTCGCGCGGGCCAACGGCTACGGGTGGGTCGCCTTCCCGGTGGTCATGGCTGTGCGGAAGGTGACCAATCCATCTCGAAGGCAGGTCGGCTTGGCCGAGCAACACTGCGTTTACCTCAGACAACGCTGTGCGTCTGCCCGATGGGCGGATTATTGGTTGGCGAGCTGCGAACTAGGCTCCTCAACACGTGGCTTAGCCATTTTGGTTAAGCCGGGTGGAGGCGCAGCCTGACACGCTGCTGGCCAGCCGTGAACTGGCAAAACATGGTCCGTCGGGGTTGACCGTGCCTGGGAACCTTTGGCTCTTAAGGAGCCATTTTGCCGCGTTGTCACGTTTTCGTCACAAACCTGTAACAATCTGCGCGTACAAAAGAGGCGTCTGCTCCATGTTCACAAAAACCGCAGCTACAAACGATAAACCCATGTTTCATAAAAAACTTAAATGGCTGGTGCTGCTTGGCGGCACAATGCTTAGCGTGGGCACTGCCTTTGCCCAATCGAATAACAACAAGGCCCTGCTCGATCTACTGGTAAAGAAAGGCATTATCACCCAGCAGGAGGCGGCGGATCTTCAAAACGAAGTCAATGCGCCGGCCGAGCCGGCTCCCGCTGCCGCAGCCCCGGCCGCAACGACACCGACGACGACTGAAAATGTGGCGGTCTCATCGAAGTCTCCCGGAGAGTCTCCTCTATTTTTCCAAATTGGCGGGGCCAAATTCACGCCGTTCGGATTTCTGGATTTGACGACGGTCTATCGGAGCACGGATGTCGGCAGTGGCATCGGCACGGGTTTTGCATCCATTCCTTACAGCAATAGCGCGGCCGGCCAATTGTCGGAAACCCGCTTCAGCGCACAAAACAGCCGTTTGGGCCTGAAGGTTAATTCAAATGTGGGCGACGCGAAGGTGCTGGGCTACGTCGAAACGGACTTTCTCGGCCAGACGCCCACGGCCGTGAGCCAGACGAGCAACTCCGATTTGCTCCGTCTGCGTAATTATTTCGTCGATGTGCAGTTGAACGACTTGGAATTTCTGGCGGGACAGGATTGGAGCCTGCTGACGCCTAACCGCAAAGGCATTTCGCCTCTGCCGAGCGACGTCTTCTATACTCAAGACATGGACACGAACTACCAGGCGGGCTTGGTTTGGGCCCGCCAGCCACAGTTGCGGCTGGTCTACCATCCCACCGACGAATTCGCCTTCGGTCTCTCGGCCGAGAATCCCGATCAGTTTGTCGGTACGGGCGTGACCTTGCCGACCACGAACTTCAGCGCCAGCCAAGTGGATAATGGTAGCAACGGTGTGACGACACCGAACGAGATTCCCGATATCATCGCCAAGGCGGCCTATGACACGAAGGTGGCGGATATGCCCTTCCACGCTGAAGCGGCCGGCCTCTACCGGGATTTCAAGATCAACACGTTTAACAGCGGCGTGATCAATAGCGACTCCAGCGCCTCGGGCGAGGGCGGTTCCTTCAACATGGATCTCGGCATCCTGCCAAATCTTCATCTGATCGAAAATGCCTTCTGGAGCGACGGCGGCGGCCGTTATACGGGCGGACTTGCGCCCGATTTCATCGTGCGTCCATCGCGGGTGGCGGGCGGCGCTTACACCCTTTCCCCGGTCCACTCTGCGTCCGGCATTCTCGGCGCCGAGTGGCAGGTACTGCCCAAGACCCAGTTTTATGGCTACTATAGCCTCGAGAAAATCAGCCAGAACTACGAGCCGTCGGGCTCCTCCTATCTGGGCTATGGCTATCCGACGACCGCTGCCGCGACCGCCGAGGCCCAAAACCGCCGGATTGACGAATACACCCTCGGCTGGATCCAGACCTTTTGGAAGGATCCGAACTACGGAGCCCTGCAACTCATCACCCAGGCCTCCTATTTGGATCGCAAACCTTGGGTGCTTGTGAGCGGCACACCCTCGGACACGCATCTGGTCATGTTCTATGTCGACGTCCGCTACGTGCTGCCGTAACCGAACTGTTACATCGAAAAATATATATTCGCTTGCCGCCGGCATTTCGCCGGCGGCAGGCTAAATCAGTTTATTTAGCGCCTTGTTGCATCCGATCCGAACCCAAAATCCCATCCCAATGAAAAGATTTATCATTCTTGCGCTGACCGGCCTCTTGGCCGTGGCCGGCGCTTCTGCCCAGACGCTGATCAACGGCGCCGGAGCCACTTTTCCACAGCCGATTTATACCAAGTGGTTTTCTGAATACGCCAAGGTTGATCCTTCGGTGACGTTCAATTATCAGGGCATTGGCTCGGGTGGCGGCCAGAAACAAATCCTGGCCGAGACGGTCGACTTCGGCGCTTCCGACGGGCCGATGTCGGATACCAATCTCGCCAAGGCGCCCCGCACACTCTGGCACATTCCAACCGTGGCCGGCGCGGTGGTCGTCAGCTACAATCTTCCCGACAATCCGAAGCTCAAGCTCGATGGGCCGACACTGGCCAACATTTACCTGGGCAAGATCACCAAATGGAGCGACCCCGCTATCGTCAGCCAGAACCCGGATGTGAAGCTGCCCGATCTCGACATCGTCGTCGTCCATCGCTCCGACGGCAGTGGGACCTCCTTCATCTTTACCGATTACCTTTCCAGCGTGAGCGCCGATTGGAAATCGCAGGTGAACAAGGGCACGGCCGTGAGCTGGCCGGTGGGTTTGGGCGGCAAGGGCAACGCCGGTGTGACCGGCCAAATCAAGCAATCGCCCGGCGCCATCGGTTATGTCGAGCTCGCCTACGCGAAACAAAATAACTTGCCGTATGCCGACCTGAAAAACGCCGCCGGCCATTACGTCACTCCGACGATCGACTCCGTTGTCGCGGCTTTGGCCACGGCCACGATCCCGGATGATTTCCGCTTTTCCATGGTTAACGCCCCCGGTGCCGAGGCCTATCCGATTGCAGGCACCACCTGGCTGCTTGTCTACCAGCAGCAGAAAGACGCGGTCAAAGGCAAGAAACTGGTCGAGTTTCTCAAGTGGGCCTACAACGACGGCGAAAAAATGGCCGCGGCGCTCGATTATGCACCGCTGCCCGACAGCGTGAAAGAGCGCGTCCTCAAGCGCGTGAATCAAATACAATATTGATATGGGAGCTTGGAATTTGTCCTGAACTAATCCGAACGGAGGGTGTGTTCACACCCTCCGTTTTTTCGCCATGAACCCGTCGCTTGTCCTGCCAGAAAGCACGCCCTT
>JBEKQH010000017.1:0-10791 GCA_049519915.1 Opitutaceae bacterium | reverse complement strand
CGGGAAGCCGGTCGGCCCACAAATCCGAACACCATTCCCACACATTGCCGAGCATGTCATAAAGCCCCCAGGCATTGGGTTCCTTTTGTCCGACCGGGTGGGTTGTGCTGCCGCTGTTGCCGTCGTACCAGGCAATCGACGAAAGATCGTCGGCATAAAAAGGTCCGGTGGTTCCGGCCCGGCAGGCATATTCCCACTGCGCTTCCGTGGGCAACGTATAAACATAGCCCGGTGGCAGGCGGCCGGTCGCCCGTTCTTGCTCGGTTAGCTTTCGGCAAAATTCCGTGGCATCGCCCCAGGACACCTGTTCGACCGGCGCCTCGGGGCCGGCGGCGGTAAAATCGCTGGGACTATTGCCCATGAGCGCCTGGTACTGCCCTTGGGTCACCAACGTCTGGCCCAGCCAAAATCCCTTGGTGATCGTCACCACCGTCTGCGGGCGCTCGTCTTTTTCGCTGTCCCGCTCATCGCGGGCCGATCCCATGGCAAAGGTGCCGGGGGCAATCCAGACCAAATTCAAAGTCAGGTCATTCGGCAGGGATACGGTATGATTCTGGCCGGCATTATAATTAAGAGCTTGCAGCGCTTTCTCCACATTTTGCCGATCCAGCCAGCCCTTGTTTTTCAACTGCGTCATCAATTGCAGGAGGTTCTGGTCGTTGCTGTCGACCGCGCCGGCCGCCAAAAGTTTTTGCCCGGCGTCATAGCCCGCCGCGATATCGTTCAAGCCCAAGGCGAAAGTTGCGCGGAGCACCCAGAGGTCGGTTTGATTCGGGTGTTTGGCCAGAAACGCGTCGCTCTCGTGCATAAACCGGATGAGCAAAATCTTCTGTTGAGCATCATCGTCGGTCTGCCGAGCCTGCCGCGCCAAAGCGAACAACGCATCATAGTCCACCTTGTCCAGGCCGGAATACTCCGCGGAACCCGGGTTGGGCGGGGATTGGACCGCGGCGGTGGCGGTGGCTGCGGGGGCAGGCGGAGCCGTAGGTGACACCGCGGGCGGCGAGATCTCAGACGGCTTCGCTCCTGCCGCAAGTTTGTCCAACCAATCCTTGATCGCGACCAATCGCTGGTCATTCGGATAAGCCGCCAGAAGGCCGGAGGCCAGTTGTTCCGCGGCCGCATAATGTCCGGTGTAGGCCAAATTGGAAAGTCTCGCCATCACCTCGTTAGGCGCTTGCTCAGCCGCCGCCGGTGTCGCCGCCGGCTGAGCGGTACCGGTTGCCGGGACGAGCGGTTGCGCCGGCGACGGGCAGGTGATGGCCAGGAGGAGAAAACTCACGATTATCGGTCTCATGGGAAAAAGCGATTACCTGGATACGGCTTGTGACCACCGCGCGCAATCTTTGAACCGTCAGGAAATAAAGCGTGGATCGGGCGTCGACCACACGCTACTCAAGTAGCCCGTGGGCAACGTCCGACACGCTCCTCAATGGTCGGGTGGCGCCGCCGGCGTTTTCAGCCGTGCGCGGACAAAGAGAATATTGGTCCGAAGATTATAAAATTGGTCGGCAAATGACGCCGGCACCTTGAGCTTATTGACGGCCTGCTCGACTTCGTCGAGGCGCCGAAGCAGATCCTGCTGTTGCCCGGGATTCAGCGGCTCAAAGGCCTCTTTTTCAATCCGGAGGAGCCGCCGATAGTTATGATAAAACCGGGTCCGGATTCTCCATTTGTAGGCGCTTGGAAAAAAACGGATGGCCGGAATGATAATGAGCACCGCCGGGAGAAACGCCACCAACATCCGGTTGACCAGGCTCGCCAGCCAGAATGACCCGATCGCCCGGTAAGTGAAACCCTTGCCCGATTTATAATAGCGAAGCGCATCGTCGCTCATGGCGAACTCGTGTTCGAGCGGAGCCGGAAATTCCCCGCGTTTTTGAAGAATATTCGCTTTCCCGTGGACTTCCTGCGCGACCTCGAGCAGCAGGTCGGACAAGGCCGAATTCAACCCTTGCCGCGCCACCAATTCCAGCGTGGGTCCGATGAGCATCGTATCCTGGGCCGGCAAATCTTTGCCGAGATCAATCGAACCTTCCGGGAGTTCCATCTTGTTGAGATAGGAATAACGCCGGACATAGGCATCGGCCTGCGTGAAATTGAAGAGCTGGACATCGGTCGACCGGATCAGACTCCGCAGCGTATCGATGGGAGCTGAATCGCCCATCAGGAAAACGGCATCCAGCTTTCCCTTCAATAGATCGGCCGCCGCCGCCGCCGCATCGAGGTTCAGCAGCGTCGTGGGCGCGCCGTTGATTTCATTGGCTTGGAGGAGCGCCAGGGCGAGCGCATGCGTGCCGCTGCCCAGGGCGCCCACCGCAATTCGCTTTCCGGCCAGTTCCGAAAGCCGGTTGATCGGCGTGGGACTACGATAAAAGACCCACAACGGCTGGTAGGCGATGCTCCCCAGCGAAATCAAACCGTCCAGATTCTTGCCTTGGGCCAGCCCGCTCTGGACAAAGGCGATATCGACATCCGGCCGGGCCGATTCCAGCCGCTGAAGATTTTCCAGCGAACCTGCGGACGGAAGAATCCGCAGCTTCACGCCGTGCGTCGCCAGGAGCTTTTGATACGAATTGGCATACCGCTCGAAGGTGCTGCCCGGCGGCCCGCTGGAAATGGTAAGCTCGCGCGGCGGAGCCGATCGGACGAACCAAATTACGGCCAATACGCATACGATGATGATGAAGAGCGCCCCGGTGGAGGCGACCGCCGGGCTAAACCCGAAGGTTTCGCTGAGCGTCGCTGCCAGCCGGGTACGAAGCGTTACTTTCGGGAGGTCCATGACGAGATACGATACACGCGATCACCGCCCGCAAATCAATCCGATTGGACAAGCACGGCGAACCCGAGCAGAATCGCCGGGCAAAAGGAAGGGCCGGGTTCAGCCGTTCGTCAACGGCTCGGAACCCGGCCCTATTTCTGCCAACCTCCACGTTGGCCCGCTTATTTCTTCTTGTTCGCGGCGGCTTTCGCTTTTGTCGCCTGCTGCGACGTAATGAGGGCCTGCTTCTTTTTATTCGAGTCGTCGGCTTTCGACTGTTTTTGCGAGGCCTGTTTCTGAACCGATTTCGGTGATCTGTCGCCCATGGTGGGTTCCCTTTGGTTAAGTTGACTCACCGTCGGAATATTCGTTTCCCCGAAGGCGTTGGTGCTTTATCCTCGAAGAGGCCAGCCCGTAGCAAGCCTCGTCGACCCGGTGGCCTCGGGAAAGGTGAAATAGCCGGATTGAACCTCCAACGTCCAAGTTCGGCCGACCAACGTTGGACGCCGAACGCCGAAGTCCAAACCATTCCTGTCATTCCGAATAAAATGAGGAATCTCACGGACAATTGACATGAACCGTGTCCAATCGGCGGATAATCCGCCCTACCCGGAGAAGGAGCAGCGTGGAGGACGAAGTCCAACCTGCTGCTAGCCTTTCGCCTCCGGTCGCTATTCCCGCCAGATCCTGGTCAGCAAGCGCGCGCCGAGCGCCAGGCTGAGAAGACATCCGGCGACGCCGACGACAGGAAATCCGCCCACCACCGGCGGCACCCGGTTGCTCCAAAGGATCGCCGATCCAAGAAAGAGGGCGCTGGTGATCATGCCCATGACCAGGCGGTTGACCGAAGGCTCGAGCCGGCGGTGGTCGAGATGAAGATCGAACGTGCCGCTCTGAATTTTTCTAAAAATATCGTCGAGGCCTTGGGGGAGCCTTTCACCCAGACGGCGCCAATCGCCGAGCACGTTCTGAAATTTCTGCCACTGCGCGCGGGGCGAATAGCGACGCAGGAGAATCTTGTGCTGGTACGATTCGATCAGCTTGAGCACATTCAACGACGGACTGAGCAGCTGCGCCGTGCTTTCGAGCATGGCCATGGTCTTGATCAAGCTCGCGACGCCGCCGGGCAGAATCAGTTGGTAACGGGTGAGAATCCGGGCCATTTCCTGGAGGGCGCCCCCCAGCTGGAAGCGATCGATCGCCTGGTGGCCGTAGAACGACACATATTCGGCCACATCGGCATTGAAGGCCGTTTCGTCGAATTCGGGCGGGGCGGAGCAAAGTTGTTTTAGCAGGCGGGCCAGGCGCGTGCCGTCGTGGTTGGCGATGGCGATCAGGAGCTCTTCGATGGACTCGCGCAAGGCATCGTCGATCCGGCCCACCATGCCGCAGTCAAGAATGCCGATCACGCCGCCGGGCAACACGAGAAGGTTGCCCGGATGGGGATCGGCGTGGAAAAAGCCGTCGCGAAAAATCATTTCCATCCAGACGATCGCACCGCGGCGGGCCAATTCCTCGCGGCTGACGCCGATCTGCTCGAGCCGGGCCGTTTCGCGCGGACTGACGCCGGACACCAATTCCATCGTGAGCACTCGGGTGGTGCACCATTCGGGAAAGACCTGCGGAAAATGCACCGTCGGGTCGCCCGCAAAATTGGCGGCGAACTGCTGTAGGTTACCCTCCTCGCGGCTGAAGTCGATTTCGCGGCAAAGCGAACGATGAAATTCTTCGACCACCGCCACGGGCCGGTAGCGCTTCAACTCGGCCGATTTTTCCGCCAAACCGGCCAACTTGTGCAGGATTTCGAGATCGCCCCGGATGCGCGACTCGATGCCCGGATGCTGCACTTTCACCACGACCTCGCGCCCATCGGGCAGGCGGGCGCGATGGACCTGCCCAATTGAGGCGGACCCCACAGGGACCGGATCAAACTCCGCGAAGATTTCGCCGACCGGCCGGCCCAGTTCGGCCGCGACGGTGGCCAGCGCGACCTCCGGCGGGTCGGGCGGAACGCTGTGCTGCAATTTAGCCAGCTCGTCGGCCACCTCCTGCCCGACAAGGTCGGGCCGGGTGCTGAGCATCTGACCGAACTTGATATAGGTCGTGCCGAGTTCGGTCAGAGCGAGACGGATGCGCGTGGCGTGCGATTGGTCGGCCAGCAACTCGCCTTCCTTTCCCGTCAACAGCTTCTTGGGGCTTTCAAACTCGGTGCGGCTTAACCATTCGGCGAGCCCGTACTTCGCCAACACGCCGACGACTTCTCCGATCCGAAGGATGCTGCGAAAAATTTGTGGCGGAGAACGGAGGTTCATGGCGGAGGAAACCGTAGCCCAAAATCGAAAAGGGCCAATGCGAATAAGCAATCATCGCCCACGTCGGCGATGGCGGGCCCTCGGAAGCATAATGACATGGCTCCTCACTCGTTTTTAATATTTAATACTTGTTATTAGCTCCTTTTACGACCATAGCGATGAGCGGAAACCGCGTCTCCATGGTCTTTCGGGCGATCTTTTATCCCCATGGCTAATATCTATTTTCCCCATGCCGACGACCATAGCCTGACCAAGCTTAAGCAAGCGGTCTTTGGCCTCTCGATGGTATGCCCGTTCGACCAATCGAATCCCTGCGATTGCCAGATCTGCGAGATCCGAAAACTCGACCTCAAGGATCGTTTCGAATGGGTCTCTCGATTAACGAAGGCGGAGGCGGAGATGATTTGGGCCAAACACGAGGAATGCCTGAAGACGAAAGAAGCCAGGACGTAAGCCAGGGTTAATATCAAGGGCGGGTGAGATTCCTCCTTCTATTCGGAATGACAGACGGCGGATAATCCGCCCTACCTCGAACGCAGAGTTCGATTCGCGCACACCCGCCATCTCTTCGTTCAGAGTGAAGCGAATTTGTCCTAAGGTTGTTCTTGGCGTCGCGATCTTGGCTGCCATGCTGGGATTCTCAAAAATCCATGTATTCCGCTCCTCCTATTCCAAAAATCCGCCCTTCGCTCACCGAGCCGGAACAACGCGAGATCACGCGCCTCTGCATCGAGACCGGATTGCTGCTTTTGCAGCACGGCGCGGAAAGCGCATTGGTCGAGTCCGTCTCGCGCCGGCTGGGCCTGGCCTTGGGTCTTGAGCGCGTCGAAAGCGCGATCATGGCCAATGCCATTATCGTCACCTCGATTTCCGACGGCCATTGCATCACCACGGTCCGGCGCAACGAAGACCGCGGCATCAACATGCAAATGGTCACGGAGACGCAGCGGGCGGTGCTGGCCGTCGAGGCCGGGGAAATGGATCTGGCGGCTTTCCGCGAACGACTGAAATCGATCAAACCGTTGCGCTACCCGCGGTGGCTGGTCGCCTTGATGATCGGGCTTTCCTGCGGGTGTTTCGCCCGTCTGGCGGGGGCAGACTTGCCCGGATGCGCGCTCACCTTCGTGGCCAGTATGCTCGCGATGCTGGTCCGCCAGCTTTTCGCCACCTGGCATTTCAATCCATTGGTAACGTTTTTTGCCGCCGCCTTTGTGGCCACCTCGGTGGCGGGGCAAGGCGTGATTTATAAGATCGGCCTCTATCCCAAGCTCGCCATGGCGTCCTGCGTGCTCCTGCTCGTGCCGGGTTTTCCCATGATCAATTCGATCGCCGACATGGTGAAAGGCTATGTCAACACCGGCCTCGCGCGCGGCATGATGGTCATTCTTTTAGGCGGGGCAACCTCGGCGGGAATTATCCTGGCCATGACGGTGTGGCATTTCCCTGGGATCGAGGCGACGGTCAACCCTCCGCTCTCGGGTAATATGTGGGTTGTCCTCCTGGAAAACATGGCGATCGCGGCGGTGCCGGCCGTCGGCTTTGCCCTGCTCTTCAACGTGCCGACCCATGCCCTCGGCTACTGCGCCGCCGGCGGCGCGATCGGGCGGGGGCTGCGCTACCTGCTCGTGACTGGACACATGCCGATCGAACTCGCGACGTTTATCGCCGCGGGTGTGGTCAGCATTCTCGGCGTCTATATCGCTCAGCGCATGCGCGCCCATCCGAAAGTCTTCACCGTTTCGGCGATGATCCCGATGATCCCCGGCGTGCCGTTTTTCACCGCGCTGATTGCGGTGTTGGAAATCCAGCGCCAAGGGTTCACCCAAGAGCTGCTCGCCGCCGCAGTAACGTCGGGCCTGCGGGCCGCCTTTATCGTCGCCGCGCTGGCCGTTGGCCTCGCCATTCCCGGACTGCTATTTTACCGTCGCAGGCCGGTGGTTTGAGCCGAGGGGCTGCTCAATAGTCGACCGGACCCCAGATGAACCCAGTCAAAGCTCGGCCGTTTCCTCATCATTGGAGGGGCACGAAGCGACCGTGAGATTCCTCATTTCATTCGGAATGAAGGGAGCCTGTTGAAGACGATCCGGGAAGGTTGGGCACGTTATCCCTATCCATAACGCGCCGATAAACTCGAGCGCGGCGGATTAGGATAATCCGCCCTACCAGGGAAGCCTGAATCATTTGGACGATCGGCTGGCGCTTTCGACCCAGCGATGGATCGCCTTGACCAAGTCCTGGATGCGCACGGGCTTCGTGATGTAGTCGTCCATGCCGGCGGCCAAGCAACGATCTTTTTCCCCTTCCACCGCATTGGCCGTCATCGCCACGATGGGCAGATGGCTACCGTTCTTTTCCCCTTTGCGGATTTCCATGGCGGCCTGATAGCCATCCATTTCCGGCATCTGGCAGTCCATCAAAATCAAATCGTATTCAATCAGCGCGAGAGCGTCGATCGCCTCGCTTCCATTGGCCACCACATCCGCCTTGTGGCCGAGCTTCTCGACCATCCGGCGGGCCAGCGTCTGGTTCACAATATTGTCCTCGGCGATCAGAATACGGGCCACGACGCCGGTCTTAATGTTAGCCGAGGCAGGGGCCGCTTCTTCCTGGCGCGAACCGGCCTCGCCCGCGACGGCCCACGATTTCTGCAAGGCCCGCCGCAGGGTGGCTTGCCGGACCGGCTTTTGAAACACGGCGCAGAATTCCAGTTGCTTGATCGGCTCGCGATGGTCCCGGTCCAACGCCGAGCTCAGCAGAAGCAGCGGGAACCGCGGGATGGCCTTTTCGCCCCGGATGCGACCGGCCAGGTCGATCCCGTTCATTTCCGGCATTTGATAATCGAGAATCGCCAGATCGAAAGGCCGTCCCGCCTGGCCGGCGTCGCGGATACACTTTAGGGCCCCTTCGCCATTGGACGCCTCTTCCGTCATCACGCCCCAGCCATGAAGCAAGTGCGATAAAACCCGCCGATTAGTAAGATTGTCGTCCACAATAAGCACGCGCTTCCCCTCGAACTCGTCCTTATCGCCCGGAGGCGGGCTGGATTGGGAACTGGCGCCAAAGACGGCGGTGAACCAAAACGTCGAGCCCCGGCTAGGTTCGCTTTCGACGCCGATGGAACCGCCCATCAGGTCGACCAGTTGCTTGGAAATAGCCAAGCCCAGGCCGGTCCCGCCGTGGCGCCGGGCGGCCGACGTATCCACCTGGGTAAACGATCGGAAGAGTTTTTTACTCGCTTCCGAAGTCATCCCGACACCGGTGTCGCTGATTTCCACCCGCATTTCGACGCTCGTGGCGTCCTTCTTCACGAGCGACACCTTGACGAACACTTCCCCTTCATCGGTAAACTTGATGGCGTTGTTGACCAGATTGATGAGAATCTGGCGGAAACGGCCGACGTCCCCGACCAATTCGGCCGGCACGTCGTCGTCGATCCATCCGGCCAGTTCGATGTGCTTCCGCTGGGCGCGCTCCGAGAGAATTTCCAAAACGTCCTCCACCGCGTTTCGCGGCGAGAAATCCGCCCGCTCCAATTCCAGTTTGCCGGCTTCGATTTTGGAAAAGTCCAGGATATCGTTGATGACGTCGAGCAGGGTTTCCCCTGATTTTCTTGCGGTCTCGGCAAATTCCGTCTGCTCCTCGTTCAACGGCGTATCCAGCAAGAGCCCGGTCATGCCAATGACGCCGTTCAACGGCGTGCGAATCTCATGGCTCATATTGGCCAGGAAAATACTCTTGGCCCGGGTGGCCGCTTCCGCCTGCTCCCGGTCGTGCTCCGCCTGCTCTTTGGCTTTGGCCAGCTCGCCGGTGCGTTCCGCGATCTTCTTTTCCAGGTTATCGTTTTGCCACTTCAGCTTCACCGTGCGCCAGCGGACCATCCCGAACAGGATTCCCACCAATCCGGCCAGCACCGCCAGATAGAACCACCACGTCTCGTAGAACCACGGCTTCTGGACAATGCCCAAGGTGGCGCCCGTGTCGTTCCAGATCCCGTCGTTGTTGCAGGCCCGGACGCGGAAGATATAATTCCCCGGAGGCAGGTTGTCGTAAAAGGCCGTCCTTCGCCGGCCCGCATTCACCCAATCCGTGTCGTATCCCTCCAATTTATAGTTAAAAAACACCTGGCCCGGTTCGACAAAACTCAAGGCCGTGTATTCGATGGCGATCTCACGGGTGCCGGCCGGCACCACCACCCCTTTTTCCGCGTTCACGACCTGACGGTCGAGCGACACTTGGTCGATATACACCGGAGGGATGACGTCATTGATCGAAAGATGTCCGGGATCCACGGCAAAAATGCCCTTCTGCGTGGCAAACAATATCTCACCGGTGTGGGACGTCCAAACGGTGGGCTGTCCTCCCGACCAGACCGAAGTGAGATGCCCGCTATCCCTCATGCCGACGACGTGGGCTTTGGGCATGGACCCATGCCCTTGAAGGGCGTCCGCCAGCTTGTCTCGCGGCACCCAGATTATTCCCGAAGGCCCGCCTAGCCAGAGGCGGCCATGATCGTCCTCCTGAATGGCTGAAACGTGGCTTGCCACCGAATCGGAAAGCTCGTCCGAGCTGCGCCAACGCCCGTCGATCAGGGCGCACAGGCCGAAATCTTTCAGCCCCACCCAAAGGACGCCTTTCCGATCCATAAAGATCGACCGCACTTCGCTCGTAGGCATCCCCGTGCTGCAGTTGACCGCGGCGGCCTGACCGTCTTTTAATTTGAACACGCCTTTCTGCCAGGTGCCCACGAACAGGGTTCCGTCCTGCGCCTCGCAAAAGGCGCAAGGGAAATCGGGCGAAGAAAGCGGCGACGGGCCCCCGGGCAATTCCACCTTGGTGAATTGGCCGTCCTTGTAGCAGACGAGCCCATTGGTCGAACTCCCTAACCACATCCTGCCTTCGCGGTCCTCGTAGAGGGTCCGCAGCTGGGTAAGGGCGGGAACGGACTTCACGACCTTGCCATTGCGCATGATCGAAAGCCCTTCGCGAAAGCCGATCCAAAGACTGCCATCGCGCGCCGGATACGCGACCCAAGGGTCGTGGCCCAGCAATCCATCGTGTTCGGCATAAATAGTGGTCTCGCCGTTTGGACCCAGTTTGACCACGCCCCGGCGCGGAATTGTCCCCCAAATATTTCCTTCGCCGTCCTGGGAAACCGTTTTAATGCCGCTAAAAGGCACCGTGTAATCGGTGAAGACCGGTCGATAAGGCATGGGACGCGCCCGGATCAGCCCATTCTCCCTCGCGCAAAGCCAAAGGCTGCCCTCCCGGTCTTCATACACCTGCTTGGTGCTTTCAAAAGGGCAAAAAGGAATGGTGACGGCGAAAAAATGATCCAGATCCTTCGCTTTTTCCAAAACGCTGGCGGCCACAATCCATAACCCGCCGCCCTTGGCCGGACGCAGATCCGTCACCAACGCGCCCGCCAACCCGTCTGCGGTCGAATAATGCGTCAGCTTGTTACCCGTGAGCCGCAAAATCCCGTGATCGCCGCCAAACCAAAGCGTGCCTTTCGGTTGTTCGCAAATCGCCTGGATTACGTCTGTTACCTTGCCCATCTTGGCCAGTGAGCCGTCTCCGGTGAATTGTCGGAAAACACCGTTTTCCCGGCACACGACATAGACCCCACCCCACAGACCGATCCACAGGCGGCCGGAAGAGTCGACGTACATGGAGGCCACCGACGGGCTTGGGATCGCCGGCTCGTGCGCATAAGAA
>JBEKQH010000016.1:0-10835 GCA_049519915.1 Opitutaceae bacterium | reverse complement strand
GTCAATATGGCCGCACGGAATGGACAACCGAGTCCGGGCTGTTGCACGACACCATCAATGCTGTCTGCCAGACGTCGGACGGCTATCTTTGGCTTGGTACGCCGGTGGGGCTGGTCCGGTTTGACGGCGTTTCGTTTGCGGCTTTCGACAAAACCAACACGACGGCCCTCACCAACGACCAAATCAACTCACTCTGCGAGGATTCGGAAGGCACGCTTTGGATTGGCACCGACAACGGATTATTCTGCTACCGACAAGGTCAGTTTAGGCCAATAGGCAGCCACGAGCACGGCAATCCAACCATTCGCTCGATCGTGAAAGACGGGGGGACGGGCATTTACGTTCTCACTGCCGGAAACGTGCTGCATTATGACGGAGTCGCATTCAAGGACGTCGTCCCGCCCGATCAGCTCCCGAGTTCGAAACAGACCCTCTGTCGAACGGCCGATGGCGATCTTTGGGTGGGCGGAGACAGTTTGGTGGTGATTAGCAAAGGCAAGGTGACAAAAATTGGCCGGGCGGAAGGATTTTTGAACGTCGCCGTCCGCTGTTTGGTCGAGGATCCGTCCGGGGGCGTTTGGATCGGCACGACCCAGGGCTTGTTGTTTTGCAAAGACCGGCACATTCAACACCATTACACGGTCGCCGATGGGCTTCCCGCCGACACGATTTCCGCCGCCTTGATCGACCGCGACAAGAACCTGTGGATGGGAACGCCGGCCGGCCTGGCCCGGTATTCCAACGGGAAATTTGAAACGTGGTCGTCGCCGAATAGCGAAACACCCGGGGTGGTCGACGCGATGATCGAAGACCAGGAACACGACCTTTGGATTGGCTGGAACGTCGGATTGACGGAACTGCGAGACCTGAGATTTGTGAAGTTTGGGAAAAAGGAAGGCTTGTCGAGCGATGCGGTCTGTTCGCTGCTGGAGGCTCGCGATGGCAGTTATTGGGTGGGAACATGGGAAGGAGGCTTGGACCAGATTAAGGATGGGAAAATCCAGCATTTTTCGGAGGAGGATGGTTTGCTCGAAAACACGGTTTCGGCATTGGCCGAGGATCGCGAGGGTGGAATTTGGATGGGCCATCAACGCACCGGAGCCACTTTTTACAAAAACGGAAAATTTCAAATCTTCAGCGGCAAGAATGGATTGGCCGCGGGCCGGACTCGGACGATTGCCATCGATCAAACCGGCCAGGTCTGGTTGGCCAGTTTTCGCAACGGATTACTTCGTTTCAACGCCGGCAAGTTTGAACCCGTTCCCTCCGCCCCGTTAAAAAACAAGCTATATTTTGCCACGATTGACCACAACGACGATTTGTGGATCGAAGACCAGGATCGGATCGCCGGTTTTAAAGGCGGGAAATGGACGATTTTCGGGAAGGCGCAGGGCTTGCTGGGCTTTGCGCCCAGGGCTCTTTTCGCGGATTCGCGAGGCTCCATTTGGAGCGGGCGCCGCGATGGAGCGCTGCAACGGCTGCGCGACGGCAAGATTGAAAGTTTTATCCTGCCCGAAAATATCGACCTAGTCCGTGGAATAATGGATCGAGGCGACGATCTTTGGCTGACGACCCATAAAGGCATTTTGAGGATCCCCTTCGCGGAATTCGATGCGGTGGCCGCCGGGAAAAAGCCGCGGGTCGAAGGGACGCTCTACAACGAATCCGATGGGGTGCAAACCAACGGTCTCTATGTCGATGACAGCCATATGCCTTCCGTCTATCCGCCTATTCTGCTCACCCATTCCGGCGAATTGTGGTTTGCGACCTGGAATGGGATAGAAATCGTGAATCCGGACAAAATGGTGTCCAACCAGCACGTTCCCAACGTGGTCATTGAGAATATCACGGCTGACCAACAAAAGCGCTTAGGCCCCAACCAAATTGAAGTGCCTCCCGGCAAGGGGGAGCTCGAATTTAAGTTCACCGCGCTCAGCCTGCAGGATCCTTTGCGGGTTCGTTTTCGCTACCGCCTCGTCGGCTACGACGAGGGATGGATCGAGGCGGGGAACCAGCGGGAAGCGCGCTACACGAATTTGCAGCCGGGCTCCTATGAATTCAGGGTCATCGCCTGCAACAACGACGGTGTTTGGAACAAAGAGGGCGCCACGTGCCGCATTCTGCTGCAGCCGCACTTTTACCAGACGAACCTTTGGTGGATGATCTGTGTGGTGGCCGCAATCGGCGCCATTTTCGGATGGCACCAGTGGAGGACGCGCGTTCTCCGGAAGCGCCAGGAATTTCTGCAATCGCAAGTCGCGGAGCGCATCCGGGACCTGCTGAAAGCCAAGGATGCCGCCGAGCAGGCCAATATCGCCAAGAGCCAGTTTCTCGCGATGATGAGCCACGAGATTCGCACGCCGATGAACGGCGTCATCGGCATGACGTCGCTTCTGCTCGACTCACCGCTTACGCCCGAACAGCGCGAGTTCACCGATACGATTCGCGCGAGCGGCGATTCGCTGCTTTCTATCATCAACGATATTCTCGATTTTTCCAAGATCGAGGCGGGCCACCTCGATCTTGAAAAGGAGGTGTTCGGCCTGCGCGAGTGCGTGGAGGGGACGCTCGACCTCGTCTCCGCGAACGCCGCGATGAAAGGACTCGATTTGCTTTATGAAATCGCCGCCGATGCGCCCGGCCAGGTGCGCGGCGACGTCACCCGCCTGCGCCAGATCCTCGTCAACCTGCTGAACAATGCCGTCAAATTTACCGAGAGCGGCGAGGTCGTGCTCTCGCTCACCACGGCGATGATGGGCGACGATACGATCGAGCTGCACTTCGCCGTGCGGGATACCGGCATCGGCATACCGGCTAATTCGATCGACAAGCTGTTCCAGGCCTTTACCCAGGTGGATGCTTCCACCACGCGCAAGTTCGGCGGCACCGGTCTCGGTCTCGCCATTAGCCGGCGCCTGGCCGAGCTGATGGGCGGGCGCATGTGGGTGGAGAGCGAGGAAGGCAGCGGCTCAACCTTCCATTTTACCATTCGCGCCGAAGTGGCCGTGAGCAAACCGTTGCCCTACCTCAACGGCGTCCGCACCCACCTCACGGGCAAACGCATGCTGGTCGTGGACGACAATTCGACGAACCGCCGCATCCTGGCCACGCTCGCGCAGAACTGGGGACTGTCTCCGCGCCTGGCCAACTCGGGGCCGGCGGCTTTGGCGCTGATCGACGCCGGCGAAACCTTCGACATCGCCATTATCGACATGCAGATGCCGGGCATGGACGGAGTCCAGCTGGGGCAGGAAATCCGCCAGCGCGCGGGCGCCGAAAACTTGCCCATGGTGCTGCTGTCCTCCATCGGCATGCACAGCGACATACCGAAGAATCTCTTTTCCGTCCGCCTGACCAAGCCGGCCAAGGCCTCGCAGATCTTCGACACCATCGCCAGTATTTTCCCCTGGGAAAAAGACGGGCTGAAGACACCGCATCCGCACGATCCCACCGTCGTGGCCCGGGCGGCGTTGCCCATCCACTCCGAACGCATTCTCCTCGCGGAGGATAATATTGTGAATCAGAAAGTGGCTCTGACCATGCTCCTCCGCCTCGGCTACCGCGCCGACGTCGCCGGCAACGGCCTCGAGGCGCTCGAAGCGGTGCGCCGCCAGCATTACGATATCGTCTTGATGGATGTGCAGATGCCCGAAATGGACGGGCTTGAGGCCTCGCGACAGCTGATCAAGGAATTCCCCATGCGGAAAGACCGGCCCTGGATCATCGCGCTGACGGCCAACGCCATGCAAGGCGACCGCGAACATTGCCTGCACGCGGGCATGGACGATTACATCAGCAAGCCGCTTCAGCTGACCGAGCTTTCCACCGTGCTGGAACGGGCGCGCACCGCGTTTGTGGTGTAAGGCGCGTTTTTGAAAAAAGGCCTAGGTGGTTTGCGTCCGGAGGACGCTCGCGGCAAGGCGCGGTCGGACGGGTGGAGCGCGTTGACCTCAACGCGCTGAGAGCGTCTTGAGGTCAATCCCCTTAGGTTGAATTCAAAGCGGCGGTGTTGTCGAGAGGCCAGGCCGAAGCGCAAAATAGGCTTTCCCCGAGGCGGCCGATCATCCGTAGTCATAGTCCCATGTCGCTTAGCTACGAATCCTCCGGCGTGCATTATGACCAGCTCGACGCGTTCAAGCGGGCCTGCCAGCAGGCGGCCCGCGCAACCACGCCGTTGCTCGCGGCGCACGGCTACCACGAACCCGCGAGCGTGCGCGGCGAGAGCGCCTACCTGATCGAAGCCGACGATCATTTTCTTGCGCATGTCGAGGAGGGCCTCGGCACGAAGAATCTCGTCGCCGATGCGGTCCAGACCGCGACGGGCCGCAGTTTTTACCGGGAGATCGGCGTCGATACGGTTGCCACCATCGTGAACGACCTCGCGACCTGCGGCGCGCTGCCGATTTCGGTGGCGATGCATGCCGCCGTGGGCGATTCGGCCTGGTTTGCCGACGAAAAGCGGGCGAACGATCTGGTCGAAGGTTTTGCCGAAGGCTGCCGGCGGGCCGGCGCCGTCTGGGGCGGCGGGGAAACGCCCGCCTTGCGCGACGTGGTCAGGCGATCGACGATTGTGCTGGCCGGTTCGGCGATAGGAAAAATTTCGCCAAAGAACCTCCGTATCACCGGCGACGCGCACAGCGGCGATGCCATCATCTTTCTCGCCTCGAGCGGCGTGCAGACCAACGGCCTCAGTCTTTGTCGGCTTATCGCCAAAAAAACTCCGCAAGGCTATCTGGCGCCGATTGGCGACGGCCGCACCTTGGGCGAAGCGCTGCTCGCGCCGTCGGTCATTTACGTGGCGTTCGTGCGCGAATGCCAACGGCGCGGCGTGAAGCTGAACTATGTGGCGCATGTCACCGGCCATGGCTGGCGCAAGCTCATGCGGCTGGAGGAGCCGTTCGTTTATGAAATCACCGACGTCCGTCCGCCGGGCGCGCTTTTCGATTTCTTGATGCGGGCCGGTCCGATCGACCGGCGCGAAGCCTATGCCACTTTCAACATGGGAGTGGGCTTTGCGGCCTGCGTGGCCGACCGGGACGCCGAGGCGACGCTGGCGGCCGCCAAGGCGGGCGGCTACGACGCGTGGCTGGCCGGCCGCGTAAAAAAGCAAGGCAGCCGCAAAGCCGTGGTGGTGCCTCCGCTCGATCTGGTTTTTGAAGGCGATACGCTGCAAGTGAGGTAAGGCCGCTCCGGCCTATTTTAATTAGGAAGCCAGGAATCCAGGAGAATAAAAATCCTGGTTTCTTGGGTTCCTAATTAACTTTCCTTTTCGACTTTGGCGGACTTTGCGTGAGCCAATCAGTTTAAGCTCTTCTTTTCCGGACGGCGGGCATAGGTTCACTCATGGATAAACGTCTCTTTACCGAGCTTGGCCTCTCGCCCGAGCTGCTCAAGGCCGTCGATAAAATGGGCTTTGAAGAGGCCGCGCCGATCCAAGCCGCGGTGATTCCCGCGATTCTGGGCGGGCGCGACGTGGTCGGGAAGTCGTCCACCGGCTCGGGCAAGACGGCGGCGTTCGCGATTCCGGCGATCGAAAAGGTCGATCCGCAATTGCGCGCCGTGCAGGTGCTGATCCTTTGTCCCACGCGCGAGCTCGCGGTGCAGGTGGCGGAAGAGGCGGCCAAGCTTTCGCTGTTCAAGCGGGGGGTCCAGGCCGTGCCGATTTACGGCGGACAAAGCTATGAGCGGCAGTTTCGCGCCCTGGCCGCCGGCGCCCAGGTCGTCATCGGCACCCCCGGCCGTGTGATGGACCACATGGAACGCGGCACGCTGAAGCTCACCGCCCTCAAGCTGGTCGTGCTCGACGAGGCCGACCGGATGCTCGACATGGGCTTTCGCGACGACATCGAACACATCCTCAAGGCGGTGCCGAAAGAACGGCAGCTGCTGTTTTTTTCCGCGACCATGCCGTCGGCCATCCAGGAAATCATCCGCCGCTACGCGCGTGACCCGGAGTGGGTGCAAATCGAGGCGGTCGCGCAAAACGCGCCGCAGGTCGAGCAGGTTTATTTCGAGGTGGACCGACGCTCGAAGATCGAGGCGCTGACCCGGATCATCGACGTCAACGATTTTCGCTACGGCCTCATTTTTTGCAGCACCAAGATCATGGTCGACGAGCTCGAGGAGCACCTGCACGCGCGCGGCTATGCGGTCGACCGCCTGCATGGCGATATCACCCAGGCGCAACGCAACCGTGTGCTGGAGAAATTCCGCCATCGCGGATTCGAGTTCCTGGTGGCGACCGACGTGGCGGCCCGCGGCCTCGACATCGACGATCTCGAGGTCGTCTTCAACTATGACTTGCCGAACGACGCCGAGGATTACACCCACCGGATTGGCCGGACGGGCCGCGCGGGCAAATCGGGCAAGGCATTCACCTTCGTTTCCGGCCGCGAACTCTACAAACTGCAGGGCATGGTGCGTTTCGCCAAGCTGAAGATCCGGCGCGAGACCATTCCGTCCTTGGACCAGGTCGAGGAGGCCCGCACCAACGTGTTCTTCGAAAAGATCCGCTCGACGCTCGACGCGAAGGAGTTCAAGGCGCACGACCGCATGATCGACCGGCTGCTTGACCAGGGGTATGCGAGCACGGACATTTGCTCGGCCCTGATCCATCTTCTGCAGGGACAGACCGCACCGGCCGGGAAGAAAAAGACCGCCGCCGCGCCGGCGCCGCGCGAAAAGCCGGCGTTTTACGACCCACCGATGGAACGCAAAAGGCCGGCCGAGCCGGGCGCCACGGCCGCGGATGAACCGGCCGGGCCGGATTTTGACCCGGAGCCTCCGGCCAAGAAATCGAAATACGAGCGTCCGCCGCGCACGGGCCGCGAACCCGGCATGATTTCGATCTTTCTGAATGTCGGGCGCAAGCAACTCGTCACGCCGGCGGACATCGTGGGCAAAATCGCCGGGGTGACGCGCCTGCCGGCGGACATCGTGGGCGCGATCGATATCCATCAACGCCACACCCTGGTTGACGTGGTGGAGGAACACGCCGCGACGGTGGTGAAAAGACTTACCGGCATCCGGGTGAAGGGACAGATGCTCGCGCCGTTGCTGGCCGGAGCGGCCGGAACGGAGAATGAGGAATGACGAATTTCGAATGACGAATAACGAATGGCCACCGGCCAGTTTCTGTTTCCGGGTTTGCGAGCCGAGTGGGCTTTGCGTGAGGCCATCAGGTATCGTCTCGCGCAAAAATGCGAAGAAACGATCGGTGTGTTTTATTCAGAAGCCAGAAAGCCCGGAGAGTTTTAAGCGGGAAACCTGGAAGCCGGGAACCCGGAAGAAGAAGGACGGATTCTTAAGTCCCAGGCCGTTTAACCGCTAAAACACGCCCGGATCCGAAAAGGGGAATCCAAATTCATAACTTTCCTGATTTCCACATAATTTTTCTCCGCACGCATGGTTTCACGGCTGCTGAATTCATAACTTTCCAGATTGTAACACGGCGGCCGGTTGGACCGCTTGACAGGTATCCGCCGGGGCGCTACGTCGGAGGCTCATTATGGAGGCCGTTCTCGAACAGCCTGTGCTTGTGCTCAACCGCCTATGGCAGGCTGTCAATGTCATCGGCGCGCGCCGCGCGTTTGCCTTGCTCGTGCGCGGGCACGCGAGCGTGGTGCACCATCACGCCGACGATTTCCGGGTGTTCACGATCATGGACTGGATCGATTTCTCCCGGCACAACCCGCCGCTGACGGATCTCGAGACGGTGCATACCCCCAGCCGGACGATCCGCCTCCCGCGGGTGATCCTGCTCACGTTTTTCGACAAGCTGCCGTGCAAGGAGCTGAAACTCACCCGTAATAATGTCTTCGAACGCGACAAGAACGCATGCCAGTATTGCGGAAAGCATTTCGCCCGCGAAGAGCTGAACCTCGACCACGTGATCCCGCGTCACTATGGCGGCCGGACGACGTGGGAAAATATCGTGTGTTCGTGCGTGGCCTGCAATTCGAGAAAAGCCAACCGGCTCCCTCACGAGGCGCACATGCGGCTCATCCGCAAGCCGGCCCGGCCGAAATGGCGGCCGGTCATCTCGCTCGTGCTCGGCACCCAGCATCGCGAGATGTGGAAGGACTTTCTCGATATCGCCTACTGGAACGTCGAACTCGACGAGTGACGACGCTTCGCGTCGAACGCCGGATCCGTATTCCTGGATACCGAAGCTGGAAATGAGGTCGCGGCTTAAGCCGTTTGTCATTCTGAACGAAGTGAAGAATCCATTTGGCCAACGCTAACACTCGCAGCGTAATCCCACTGGATTCTTCGCTACGCTCAGAATGACATAGGGCTCTGAAAACGGCTACAGTGTTTCTTAAATTGCTCTAATGGTGTGCAGACTGGGGTTGCCGGCGGCCGAGGCAGGCTCCAGTCTGGACCCATGCAAACCAATCTCGTCATGACGCTCATCGGGGCGGACCAGCCCGGGCTGGTGCAACTTGTCGCCGCCTGCGTGGCCGACCACGGCGGCAACTGGCTGGAGAGCCGCCTGAGCCATCTCGGCGGCCAGTTTGCGGGCATCGTGCGGGTGGAGGCGCCGGCCGACCGCGCCGGTCAATTGGCGCTCTCTCTGCAACAACTCGAAGCCAAAGGTCTGCGTATTGTCGTGCAGGCCGAGCCTGGTCCGGCGCCAAAGGGCGGCGGCGCCCTCGCGACGATCGAGCTCGTGGGCCAGGACCGTCCCGGCATTTTGCGCAGCATTTCGGCGGCGCTGGCCGCACACCGGATCAATGTGGAAGAACTCGCTTCCGAGTGCGTGAGCACGCCGATGGGCGGAGGGACGCTCTTTCAGGCGCGCGCCACCGTGCTGGTGCCGGCGAAGGCCAATCTCGCGGCTTTGCGGGCCGACCTGGAAAAAATCGCGGCCGACTTGATGGTAGACCTGAAGCTGCAGCCAGCGGCGGCGAAATAATGTGGGGCGGATACCCTTCCCGCCGCCATTAGGCAAGCGGGGTGACGTCACCCCGCCCACAACATAGTATCGCGACTCAGCAAATCGATCCTTTTGAAACCGCGAATGGACGCGAATAGACGCGAATCAAAGGGAAGACCCCTCGAAACGGCCGGCCGAAATTTGGGTGCTTTTCAAGGCATGGCTCAGGTTGCTTTTTCCGGCCTAGTAATTATTCGCGTTTATTTGCGTCCATTCGCGGTTCAGCGTGGCCGCAGGGGGTCTTTCCGCATCAGCAGCAGGATGGCCAGCGCGAGCACGAGGTCGCCAAAGGCGATGAAAACGCGTACCGGCATCGGCATCCTTTTCAAGAAAAAGAGGGCCAGCCCGGCGCAGACCAGGAGCAGTCCGGCGATGAGGCCGAGCGTGATGCGCTGGCGTTGTCCGGGCGGAGGCGGGGGGAGTGGTTCGGAGGGCATCGGAGTTTGGGATAAATAGGTCTTTATTCAGAAGCCGGGAATCCCGGACGTTTTTTTGGCTGCACGGCTTTTGAACGCTGAAACATTCCCCGCAGCTTGCCGCGGGGTTTCCAACGGGAAATTAGGACGCCGTCCGGCCAGCCCCGCGTAGAATCCCCGGGGTTTGCCCCGAAAAGTAGGGCAGGTGAAAGGGCGGCGTTCAATTTCAATTCTTGGCCAGCGGAAGGGTGAGGCGCATGGTCGTGCCCGCGGGGCTGGTGGAGGCGAGCGCGATGTCGCCGTTATGGCTGAGCATGATGCGCTTGGCGATGGCGAGACCGAGGCCGGTCCCGCCGGGCCGGCCGGAAAGAAACGAATCGAAGACGTGGGCGTGCAGCTCGGCGGGAACGCCGGTGCCGGTATCGCTCACGTCGATCAAGACATGGGGCCCGTCGCTTGCGCAGCGCACCGTGATGGTGCCGCCTTCGGGCATGGCCTGGGTGGAGTTGAGCACGAGATTGAGCAACACTTGCTGAAGCTGGCCCTTATTCACGTCGATGACCAACGGGCGCGGCGGCGGCTCGAAGCGAAGCTGGATTTTGCCCTGGGCGACCTTGAGACGGACGAGCATGAGGGTATCGGTAATGATGTCGGTCACGGACCAGCGCGAATGGAGCGACGAGGGAGCCTTGGCGAAATTGAGCACCCGCATGACGATGGCGTCGAGCTGATCCAGCTTTTCGCGGATCAGGCGTTCGTCGGTCCGGCGCGGGTCGTCATCGGCGAATTCGAGGCCGAGGGCGCCAAAAAGGAGCTTGATCACGGTGAGCGGATTGCGGATTTCGTGGGCGATCTCGGCGGCGAGCAGGCCCAGCGTCGTGAGTTGCTCATTCTTGCGGAGCGACTCTTCGCTCCGAAACACGCGGCTGTAGAGGCGGGCGTTTTGCAGCGCGACCGTGGCGAGGCTGGCGAGCGCCGCGGCCAGGCGTTTTTCGTCGTTATTGAAGCGGTGGATATGCGCCGTAAAAATGGCCAGTGCGCCCAGCACGTCTCCTTCGACCAGCAGAGGGGTGACCAGCACGGAATGGAGCTGCGCATCGCGGGGCAGGTCGATGAGGTCGTGCACGCCGCGGAGCTGGATGTCGGCGAACTCGACCTGCTTGCGGGTGACGAGGGCCGAGGCGACGAGACAGAAATCAAGCGGCAGCTCCTCGGCCGGGTGGGAACCGGAAGCCGCCGCCGAACCTTGAACATGGAAGGTCGAACTTGGAACGGCGGCGGGGCTGGAAAGCGCCGCCAGGCGCACCGTTTTGCGTTCGGCGTCGAAAAGGTAAAGCGCGCAGGCTCGGGCCTGGATGATTTTGCACGTTTCCCGGGTGACGGTCTCGAACAGTTCCTGCTGCTCAAGTTTGGTGACGAGCGACCGGCCGATGGTGATGAGCGTTTCCAGTTGGCGGGCCTTGCCCTTGAGCTGATGGAGC
>JBEKQH010000015.1:0-11053 GCA_049519915.1 Opitutaceae bacterium | reverse complement strand
ACCCGTGAGCAGGGCCGTAAACAGCATATCGGGCAAAGCGAGCCGGCCGAAAATAAAGTAGCCAAAACTGGTGCCCAAGATGGCGCCGGCCGCCCATCCGGCGCGACGGCCCCATAGGTCCCGGCCGATGGCGTAAACAAAGGCGATTCCAGCGATCGCCGCCGCCGCGGTGGGCAGGCGAGCGGAAAATTCGGAAAGACCGAAGAGGCGATAGGCCAATGCGTTCAACCAATACAGCAGAGGAGGTTTTTCGAAGTACCGGACAAAATTGAAATGGGGCGTGATCCAATCCTTAAGCACGATCATTTCCCTCGGAATCTCCGCATACATGCCTTCGCAAGGATCGAACAAACCGACCCGGCCCAACCGGAACAGATACAAAGCTGCGGCACCCGCGATCAGCAGCACCGGCGGAACCCAACTCTTCGGCATTTCGGACCTGAGACGGCACGGCAACATCGGGGCGGCTTTGGCCCGGCCGCATGAGCAGTCAACGACGCCGACGTTGGCAACGTCCTCTGAGAGAGCGCACTTGAATTTCTCGGTCATAAGGTGGAACGCTGGCGATACCCGTTTGCGGGGAAAATGTCTATGCGGAAGAATGAGCGGGCTAGCAGCGTGTCGGGCTGCTAGACGAATTCTGGCCTCCGGGCAGAGACCGACGCTTTATTTGCGTGACCCCGTTTGTCCGCTGTTGAAACGTGAGAGGGTCCGATCTCATCCCTTTTAACCACCTCCCCATTGATCATCAGCCACCTGGTAGAATTTAGCCGCCGACGGGCCATCGTCGTCTTGGGCCTCGGCCTCGCGCTGGCGCTAGGCGCCGGATATTATGTCGCCGGCCACGCCACGATCGACAGCGACACTGGAAAGCTGGTCGATCCAAATCTTCCGTGGCAGAAAGCGTCGTCCGACCTCGACCGCCAATTTCCGCAGAACGATAATCTTCTGGTCGCCGTGGTGGACGGTAAGACGGCGGACCAAGCCTCCGACGCCGCTTCCGTCTTGGCTCATTCACTCGCGCAACGAACGGACCTCTTCCGCTACGTGCGTCAACCGGACGCAAATCCCTACTTTCGCCAGTATGGATTACTCTTTCTCGCTCCCGCCGAAGTCCAGGACTTCGCGGACCATCTCATTTCGGCCCAGCCGTTTCTAGGAACCCTCGCGGCCGATCCCAGCGTTCGGGGAGTCCTCAGCGCCGTCGACCTACTCGCCCAAGGAGCCCTCCGCGGCGAGGTAAAGTCGACGCAGATCGACGGGCCGCTGAATGCCTTGGCCACCTCGGCCGAAGCCGCTGCAGCCGGGCAAAACCAACCGATCTCCTGGCAACAATTTCTGAGCGGACGGAAGCCCGAGCCGGGCCAATTGCGCCATTTTGTTCTAGCGAGCACGGCGCTTAATTTTGGCCAGATTCAATCCGCCTCGCAGGCGATTGAAGCGGTCCGATCCGCGGCGCATAATGCCGGGTTGGAGCCGAAAAATGGCGTGACCGTGCGGGTGACCGGCCAGGTCGCGTTGGACAACGACCAGCTGGCCGCGCTTTCGGAGAGCGCCGCGTTTTCAACCATCCTTTGCGTGGGTCTGCTTTGTTTTTGGCTTTTGGTCGGACTGCGCTCAATCCGAACGGTGCTGGCGCTGATCGCGACCCTCCTCGTCGGTCTCGCGGCGTGCGCCGCTTTTGCCGTTTGGGCCATCGGTCCCTTCAATCCCGTCTCCATTGCCTTTGCGCCTCTCTTTATCGGCATCGCCATCGACTTCGGCATCCAATTCAGCGTCCGCTATTCGGCCGAACGGATTGTTGCCGACCCCACCGAGGCCTTTCGGCGAACGGCGGCGGGAATTGGCGCTCCCCTCGCGGTGGCGGCCGCCGCCACAGCGGCCGGTTTCTTGTCTTTCGCGCCCACGGCTTACTTAGGGGTGAGAGACTTGGGCCTCATCGCGGGAGCGGGCATGCTCATCGCCCTTTTGCTTAATCTCACGCTGCTTCCGGCGCTGCTCACGCTCTTGCGAGCGGGCGCCCAACCTCACTCGTCCGGCTTGGCGTGGGGCATGGCGGCGGATCGTTTCCTCTCCCGGTGGCGACGCTGGATCATAACCGCCACCTTGGCGGTGTCCGTCTTTTTTGCGATCGCGCTGCCGAGGCTGCGATTCGATTTTAATCCGGTCGATTTGGAGAATCCCCATGCCGAATCCGTCAAAACCCTGTTCGACCTCATGGCCGATCCGGATACCTCTCCCTATACCATCGAATTTCTGGGCACACCGGCGGCCGCGGCCGCGGCCGCCGATCGCCTACAAAAGCTTCCCGAGGTCGCCCGCGTCTTGAAAGTCAGCAGCTTTGTGCCCGAGGATCAGGCGCCAAAGCTCGCCACGCTCGAAGATGCGGCCTCGTTGCTCAGCCCCACCCTTTCGCCGCCGGTGGTCAAACCGGCTCCCCTACCCGGCGAGGTCTTGGCGGCGGCGGCCCGCTGCGCCGACGACATGGCGCGGCTCGGAAGCAAGGGAGACCAGCCAGCGGCCCGATTGGCGGCCGCTTTGCGCAAGATCATCTCGGGAGGTCCCGCGGCGGTCCCCGCCCTATCCGCCAATTTGGGCGCGGGAATCGGCGAACGCCTGGACGATCTGCGGCTCGTGCTTCAAGCCGGACCGGTCTCGCTCGATACGCTTCCGCCGGCCTTTCGCCGAGACTGGGTCGCGCCGGATGGGCGGTGGCGGGTGGAAATTTTCCCGAGCGGAGATATGCGCGATAACGCAACTCTTCGCCGCTTCGCCCGCGCCGTGCAAAAGGTCGTGCCCGCGGCCGTCGGCTCGGCTGTCACCGTCGAAGAGTGGACCCGACTCGCGCCCCGGGCTTTTGCCACGGCCGGACTCCTGGCCCTGTTGATAATTTTCATCCTTCTTTGGGTCGTTCTGCGCAGCCTTCGCGATGTCGTTCTCGTCCTCATTCCCTTGCTGCTCGCCGGGCTTTTCACCTTGGGCGCCGCCGCTCTTCTTGGATTTTCAATCAATTTTGCCAACATCATCACCCTCCCGATGATGCTAGGAATCGGCGTCGCCTTCGATATCTACTTTGTCATGCGTCGGCGAGCGGGCGAACCGGATCTATTGGGGTCTCCGACCGCCCGCGCCGTGATCTTCAGCGCCCTTACGACCGGGACCGCCTTTGGCAGCCTGGCTCTTTCCCAATCCCCCGGGATGGCGGAAATGGGCAAATTCCTCAGCCTCGCCCTGTTTTTTATCCTGATCTGCACCCTTTTCATCCTGCCGGTGCTTTTCGGCCAAGGTTCCGCGCCGGCAAAGACCAAAAAGGATAAGTCCGCATGACCAAGCCGTTCCGCACCGCGCTTTTCGGGTTGTTCCTGATATTGGCAGCCGGCTGCGCCACGGTCCCGCGCGACCCGGCCGCCCGCGCCGAATTCAAGGCGAACAACGACCCGATTGAGCCGTTCAATCGCAAGGTCTTCGCTTTGAATGTTTCCGCGGACAAGGTCTTGATCAAGCCTTTGGCCAAGGGCTACCGGTGGGCGCTGCCCGGGCGGATCCGCGACGCGATCCGACATGTCCTCGATAACCTCAACGAACCGTTGGTGATGGCCAACTGCATTCTGCAAGGACGGGCCAAGTCCGCCGTCACCACCGGCGGCCGTTTCGTCGTCAACAGCACGGTCGGCGCGGCGGGCATTGCCGACGTGGCCACCGGCATGAAACTGCGCAAGCAGGTCGGCGATTTCGGCCAAACCTTGTGGGCCTGGGGCGTGCCGGAAGGACCGTATTTGATCATCCCGATCTTCGGCCCGTCGAGCCCGCGCGACGGCTTAGGCCGGGCGGTCGACGTCTATCTCGATCCGTTTCGCTACGTGCCGGGGAATTATAATTATCCCGACGCCGTCACGACCGGACGCATCGTTGCCGACGGGGTCGATCAACGTTCGCGCAATCTCGATTCGCTTGACGAAATTCAAAGGGAATCGATCGACTACTACGCCTCCTTGCGCAGCTTATACCGGCAAAACCGGGCGGCCGAGTTGAGGGACGGAAAGCCGTTGACGACATTGCCGCCCGCCGATTTTTACGACGATCCCGGTCGTTGACCGGCGAGATCGGCCGTTTTCTTTTTCAAGAGGTCGATGAGCGCCACGACCCCGCCTTGTCGGAGGACGGCGGAGTATTCGGACCGGCGCGCGGCCATTTCGCTGATCGTGCCGTTGAGATAGACATCGATGATCCGCCAGCGATCGTCGCTTTTTCGCATCAGGTAGTCGAGCTGCACTGGCTGGGGATCGCTGGTAAATAACTTGGTGCGAACGATGCAGTCGCCCTTCGGCAAGACCGTGGGCGACGGATCGACTTCAAAGCGTTCCCCTGAATAGCTGTCAAAACGCTGGGCGTAGGTGGCAATACTGTAAGCGCTGAAAGCATCGACCAACTTCTGACGCTCGTCCGGGCCCAGGTCATGCCACGACGGTCCGACCACGAGGCGTGTCATGACGGCCAAATCGAGGTCGCGCTGAATTTCCGGCGCGAGCAAACCCCGTCGCGCGGCAAAGTCCATCGGCGGGCTTCCTTTCATGGCCGTTAAAAGGGCATTGGACAGATTGTCGGCCGTGGCCGACGCCCCCGCTCCATAAGCGCGGGCGACCGAGGGCAGGCCGGTGGAAAGGACCAAGGCGAGAGAGATGATGAGGAACGAGCGAAGTCGCAGGGTTGTCATGGCGAGTAGATTACTTGGACCAGCGAATCCGCTTCAAGATCATCGCAAACCACGGGGTGATCTCCCCAGACTGCCGCAGCGTCGCCAAGTGCGTCCGGTCCACCCAGCGCAAGGCCGAGATTTCCGCCTGATTCGGCGTGATCGGTGCGTTTTCGGGCAGCCGGGTGTAAAATACGTGGTCCAGCTCGTGCTCAAAAACGCCTGAAATCGGACAGCGAACGGGCCCGTAAAACATGCGGAACGCGGGCGTGACTTCGCCGCTGATCTGCAGCTCTTCAAAAAGCCGGCGCCGGGCGGCGGCCGCATACGGCTCTTTCGGCAGCGGGTGGCTGCAAACGGCGTTGCTCCAAAAACCGGGCCAAGTGGCCTTGGTCGACGCGCGGCGCGTGATGAGCATTTTCGTGCGGGAGGTGTTCCACGCGACGATGCTGATCGCGCGATGCGCCGCCCCCATACGATGCGCTTCCATGATGGCGACCGCAGGCCCCACCCCGCCGGTTCGATCAATGGTCTCCACCAGCCTCATTCGTGAGTCAGCATGCCTCATTCCTGAGGCAAGATGCAGAGCCGCAATTACGAGTCAAGAGACCGGGTCGGGCCGCGGTCCCTCGCGGGCGGAAGGTCCGGCGGCACAACCACCAGCCGCCGCAGGCGAGTCAGCACAAGATGGCCGGTGACCGCCGCGAGTTCCACCCCGGCGAGCAAGGCCGCCACTTTCCGGTACAGATTCAATTGTCCCGCGTGCCGGACCGCCGCCGCTGCCGCCTCCGCGGCGCCCGCCACCCGGTCCGTTTTAAAATCGTAGACGGCCGCGCGCGCCACCCGGCCCGTTTGGTCGCGCTCGATCACCACCCGGTCGAACACGCCGGTCACCCAGGAGCCGTCCAAGACCCCTTCGAAGGACCGCTCTCTCCACACGTCGCCCCCGTCGGGCCGCGCCCAGACCGCGGCCAGTTCCGCTGCGCGGACGCAGCCGAGCGCCTCTTCTCCGGCCGCGCCGCAAAGTTTCCAGGCCTCTGCAAATTTCTCGACGTCTCCCGGTCCCGCCCACTCCACCTCGGCCAACAGACGGTGGACGTCCGCGCCAAAATCCGCGGCCCCGGCGCCGTCGAGTAAAAACACCCGCGCGGCGTCGACCAAGCCGGTTCTTTCGGCCGACGGCAGTCGCGCGGGCCGACGCGGCATCCGCGCCGCCACGGTCGTGTCGAGCAGGGAAATTTCTCTCTCCGGCCTTGGGGGCTCCGCCGGCATGGCCAGCTTCGCCGCCCAGTCCGGATCGCCGCGGCTCCACGCGCCTTCCATGACGAGCCCGCCTACTCGAACCGGTTGGGCGCCCAAGCCCAAAGTGTCGGCCAGCACTCGCGGAAAATTTCGTGATTTCGACAAGCCCACCGGCCCGGTGATCACGTACATCGCCCGTTTGGCCCGGGTCATCGCCACATAAAGCAGCGAAAGTTTTTCGTAGCATGCGTCGGCCTCGGCGGCGCGTACATAGCTGGAGAGCACCGGATCGTGCTCCCGAAAGATTTCTCCGGGCAAGTCGAGCACCCACTCTACTGACCGCTCGGGCGTCTTTTGCACGGCCAGCCCTGCGCGCCGCTGGTCAAGCTTCTCTCCCTCGAGATCGGGCAGCAACACAAGATCAAAACCGAGCCCTTTGGACTTGTGGATAGTCATCACGCGGATGACCGCCGAGCGCTCCGCATCGCGCACGGTGTGCCGCTCCATAAACTGAACGAATTCGGCCACATCGCGGCTGCCCGTCTCGTCGAACCGCCCGGCCGCGGCGGCAAACTGCCGCGCTCGCTCCCGGCTAAAGCCATCCGCCGGCGCCAAATGCGGTTCCAGTTTTCGCAGCCACTTTTCGATCGTGCGCGCAAAGCCTTCGGTATGGATTTGTTCGAGCACACGCCCGGTCAAGGCCTCGGGCCCGTCGAGCGTTTCCCCGGCGAGCAATCCGCCCAACGGCGTCATGCGCACATGCTCCCACGCCAGCGTGTCGCCCGGATGGGCGGCCGCCTGCACCAGCGCAAGCAGCGCGGCGCCGAGCGGATTGTCCGTGCAGACAGACAGGTCGGATTCCGCCACCGCGGGCAGGCCGCCTTCGCGCCGCAAAAAATCGGCGAGCCCAGCCGCCGTTTCGTTTTTTTGCACAAGCACGGCGCAGGTGAGATGGCGGCCCAGCGGCCGGATTTCCTGGAGCAGTTTCAGCACCGTTTGCCAACGCGCCCCTTCGTCCGCCGCGTGCAGCCACGCCGCCTGTCCCGTGCGCTGGGGCACGGCCGAGGCGTGATCCCGCCATTCGCGCGTCCAGGCCTCCGCCGCGGGACCGGGAAACAACGCTTGCAACGTCTCGCCTTGGCCAAAGACGGCGTTGACCATCTCGATCAAGTCCGGACCCGAGCGCCAGGACGATACGCGATAGTCTTCGCCAATCGTCCCCGGCCGGGCGGCGTTGTAGTGGTGAAAAATTTCTCGAAACAGCCGCGGATCGCCCTCCCGCCACGTGAAAATGGCTTGCTTCACATCGCCCACGCAAAAAAAAGTACGCGTTCCGGCTGCATCCTGCACCGCCTCGTCGATGAGGTTTCTCAACACGCTCCATTGGCCGAAGCTGGTGTCCTGGAATTCGTCGAGCAGCCAATGGTCGATCTCCGCATCGAGACGATAGTCGATAAACAGCCGGTCCGCCGCGGCGGCTTCTCGCGTCAACGGCCGCGACCCTCCACCCGGCACCAGCAGGCGCTGCACATCGGCAAACGTAAGCTTGCCCGCCCGCCGGACCGCATCGTGATAAAACGCTTCGTAGCCACGCAACACGGCGAAGAGGCCGCGAGTCATCTCCATCCGCCGGGCCAGCTCGCCACCGACGACATGCCGGACGAGATCGGCCAAAGCGATGCCGGCCGGCCCGGCCAGCTCTTGCGGCTTGCGGTCGAATTCCAGCACCGCCTTTCCCGCCGCGAGATCGCGCCAGGCGGCGAACGCCTTTTCCAGCACGTAAGCCAGTTCCCGCGGAAGCGCGGCTCCCGGCGTCCACGTTTCCACCGCCACGAGAAACGACTCCCACCGACCCCGCTGTTTGGCGCCGATCTCCGCGCCGCCGAGCCAGACCCGCAGCGTCCGCACCGCCGGCCCTGGGTCAACGTTGGCCCCAAGCCACGGGTGGCCGGCGGGCCAGATGCGGGCGGGATCGCCCCACAGTTTCTCTTCGGGCGCAGCGAGATAGATCTCTTGGTGTTGGTCGAGAAAGGCGTCGAGCACCGCCCCCAGTCGTTTCTCCTCCGCGCCAAAGGTCGCGCGTTTGAAGGCCTCGATAAAATCCCTCTGGGCCGCGTCCAACCCGCCGGCCCGGGTGAACATCCGCCGGAGCACGCGCTGTCGTTCCAACCTCGCCGCATAGTCCTGCAAAATTTCAAACTCGCCCGCCAGCCCGAGCTCGAACGGAAAAGCGCGCGCGATGCGCGCAAAGAAACTGTCGAGCGTGCCCAGCCGAAGCCGGTGCATCGCGTCGATCACGGCGCGCAACATCCTAAGAAAATCCCCGGACCCGAGCTGCGGGTGCCCAATCTCGGCCGCCAGCGCGCGCGCGCGGCCGGGCTCGCGCGCCGCATCGGCCAGCTTGTTTAGGATCTCATCGAAGAACTCGCCCGCCGCTTTGCGCGTGAAGGTGAGCGCGACAATGCGCTCCGGCCGCGCACCGCACGCGAGCAGCTCCACAAACCGGTTCGTCAACGCGTAGGTTTTTCCCGAACCGGCCGAGGCCAGAATCATCACGTGGCGGGGAACCTTCATGGCTTGGCCTCCTCCCAAGCCACGCTCGCCGCCGCCCCATGGTGAAACAACGTCGCAAACTCGTCGAGGTCGGCCCGCATCTGCTCGTTCGGCGGCCAGAATTCGCCCTCGCGAATCGCCGCGCATACCCCTTCCGCGCAGCGCAACGCGGCCGCGTGCAGTTCCGGCGTGTAGTCGTCCCACCACGCCAGGTCCGTCCCGCCGGCCGCCTTCGGCAAATTGAAATAACCGACGGCAACCGCACCGGGAAATTCCGTCGTCAACGCTTGGAAATAGAGCGGCAGCTGCAGGTCGACCCACAGGCGCGGCCGTCCGTTTTGATCGAAAACCGCCCAGCCCGGCGGCGTCCCGCCCCGGGGCGGCGCGCGGAGATGGGTTTCGCGCGGCGGGGCCGGCGAATCGGACGTCTTGTAGTCGAGCACCCGCACCGCCCCGGTGCCAATATGGCGGTCGATCCGGTCGATTTTTCCCTTCACTCGCAAATCGCCGATCGTAAGCACGAATTTTCTCTCCACGTCTTCGATCACCCAACCCGCCGCGCGCTCTCGCGCCTGCACGTCCGCCGCCCGGGACAGCCGTTGGCGGGCCGATTCGAGCTGGATCATGACCGGCAACGAAAGGACCTCGCCATAGAGAGCCCGGGCGCGGCGGTCCAATTCGGCCAGCAAGAACCGGCGCAGCACTTCCGCCTCCGTGCAGTCGCGCAGCGCGGCCTCGCGACCCATCGCTTCGAGCGCCCCATGGCAAAGCCCCCCGAAATCGCGCGCATCGAGCTCGCTTTTAGCCGGATCGACCGCGGTCATACCCAGCCCATGACGCAGGTAAAAACGGAACGGGCACGCCAGCCAGTCCCGCAGCGCCGTCACCGCCACCTGCTCAGGCGCGGGCCGGCGGCGCGGCGCCAGGCGCCAAGCGCGCGTCCAGGCTGGATTCGACTGCGCCGGTTCCGGCGCGCGGAACAGGAAGGCAATGCGCGCCGGCAGATCCTCGTCGGCGCAGCGCAGCAACAGACGCGAGGGGCGCAACGGGTCGCCGGCCACCGAAGTTTTTCCGAAAAGCAGGTCCGTCCGCCCGCTCCGGGCCCGGCATGCCACCAGCGCCTGCAACACATAGGCGTCGCGCGCAAAACGCGCCCCGTTTGTCTTGAGGCCGAGCTTTTCGCGCAACGACTCGGGCAGAAACGGGTCGCCGGCCACCGAGTCGGGCACAGAGCCGTCGTTAAAACCGGCGACCACCAGATGGGGCGCGTCCTCAAACAGCAATTCGAGCACACCCTGCAGCTCAAGCGCGCCGGCGGCCTTGTCGCCGGTGGCCAAACTTTCGCCGAACAGGGGCAGCGCCAGATCCCACCATTCAGCCGTGGTAAAACCCGGGAAACGCACCGCCGCGGTCGCACCCTCGCGCAGAAGATCCATCCAAGCCACGGCAGAGCTTTCGAGTCGCGAATCGTTTTCGCGCACCGGGTCAAGCTGGCGTCCTGAAAAGACGGCCCCGAGAGCGGAGGATATGCCGGCGGCGAAATCGTCGGTCGCGAGGAGGTCGACAAGTTCACGCATCGCCTCGAGCGCAGGCGTCAGCCCGGAAAATTGCTCCCACCGCGCGGCCTGCGCCTGCGCGGCCGCCAGATGGGCGGGAAGATGTCGCGCCCGCAACTCATCCAGGCCCTCCAACCAGCGCGCCACGGAAAATTCGCGACCCAGCTTGGTCTGCAAGAATGCGAGGAAATCGGGGCAACGGGCCAGCGCTTCAACCGCGCCAAACGAGGGTTCGCGCGCCACCGCCGCCAGGGCCGTCAGCAGATGATAGAGGCGTTCGCCGGCCCGTTTTCGGCCCGCCGGATTGTAGGCGGTGAGACCGGCCCGACTGAACGCGTTTTCCAAGAGCGGCACGACCTCGTTATCCGCCACCCCCACGCCCAGCAGGCCTTCCGGCGAGGCATAGCCGCGCGCCACCGCCACGATGTGTTCCGCCTGCGCGGCCGGATCGGCGCAAAGGTGCACGCGCTGTTCGAACTCGGGCAGCTCCAACGAGCGGCGATCCCAGCTCGCCGCCAGCGGACGCCCCCAACCGTCGAACGCACTGGCCTCGGATGCCGGGGCGAAGACAACGATGTCGACCGGCCGGGTGCGAGCGTGGACCGCGAGCACCTCGAGCGCCAGCGGCAGCGGATCGGGCGTGGCCAGGAGAACGAATTTTTTTACGCCCGCCGGCAACGGGGGCGTTTGCGCGGCATCGATTTTGGCCGCCTGCGCGTCGCGCAAGCCGAGCGCGGCCAGTTTTTCCGCCTGCCGGCTCTCCAGTTCGCCGAACTGGCGCCAGCGCGCCGTTTCGAAAAAATCGTCGCCCGCTCTTTTACCCACGTCGGCCAGCCGCAGTCCGGCTTCGGCCAGTCCGGCCTGCAAACGGGCGAACTCCCGCGCCAAACGGAAAGCCCAGGCGAAACTGCGAGCCGGCGGATCGACCGGGAAAACATCGCGAAAAGCCTCGAGATCGAGCGCGCGAAAAACGTCGGTCCACGCCAGGAGCGACTCGATTCGCGAGGCG
>JBEKQH010000014.1:0-11855 GCA_049519915.1 Opitutaceae bacterium | reverse complement strand
CGCGGAGGCCGAGGCGGCTTGCACGTCGGCCTGCAGCAAGGAGTGTCCGGCGGCGGTGGAAAAAACGCGCCGTTGCAGGGCGGCCAGATCGTGCAGGTTGTGCGCGTGATGGAGAAAGTCGGCGAGCTTGCGCGCGCGCGCGCCGCGGCGGGCGAGGCCGCCGAGAACGGGCTGGCGCAGGAAGGCGGGCAGGCTCTGCCACAACGGCAGCCAGCGGGCCAGCCGCGGCAGGTCGGAAAACGAGGGGTAGCCGCCGAATAGTTCGTCGCCGCCGAGTCCGGAGAGCGCGGCGACCACGCCGCCGGCGTGCGCGGCGCGGCTGACGTAATAGGTGTTGAGGCCGTCGCCGGTCGGCTGGTCGAGCGAACCGACGAATTTTTCGAGATCGGCGGCGACTTGCGTGCCGGTCAGCACGCTGGGGTGATGCTCGGCGCCGAAATGCCGCGCGGCGCGCGCCGCGGGGGCCGCTTCGGAATATTCGCTTTCGTCAAAGCCGATCGAAAAGGTCTTCAGCCGCTCGGCGCCGGCGTGTTGCATCAGACCGACAATGACGGACGAATCGAGCCCGCCCGAAAGAAACGCGCCCACGGGCACGTCGGCGAGCAGGTGGGCGCGAATGGTGTCTTCGAGGTGCGCGCGCAATTCGCGGACGAAATCGTCGCGAGTGGCGCAGGGTTTGATTTTGTCGGATATCTTTTGGAACGTCCACCAAGGGCGGATATAGATTCGTCCGCCCCGAAGGGTCATGCACTCGCCGGGACGCAGGCTGAAAATGTCGCGCCAGATCGTGCGCGGCGCCGGCACGGCGAACCAGGCGAGGTAATCGGACACGGCCTGCGGGTCGATTTCCGCGGGAACGGCGCCGGAAGTCAGCAACGCGTTGAGTTCGGAGGCGAAAAGCAGTCGCGGGCCGGCGTGGCAGACGTAGAGCGGTTTGATGCCGAAGGCGTCACGCGCCAGAAACAGGCTCTGGGCCGGCGTGTCCCAGACGGCGAAGGCAAACATGCCGCGCAGGCGGACGAGACAGGCTTCGCCCCAATGCGCATAGGCGGCCAGGAGAACCTCGGTATCGCAATGCGTCTTGAACCGATAGCCGGCGGATTCGAGTTCGGCCCGGATTTCACGGTGGTTGTAAATGGCGCCGTTGAAAACGAGATGGAAGCGGCCGTCGTCCGTCGACATCGGTTGATGTCCGTTCGTCGGATCGAAGATGGCGAGACGGCGCATGCCGAGCGTGGCCTCGCCTTGCGTGACGGAGCCGCCGTCGTCGGGCCCGCGGTGCCACAGGGCTGCGCACATGCGCATCACCGTCGCTTCGCGTTCGGCGGGCGCGTCGGTGGCGCTGACAAATCCGGCTATGCCGCACATGGGAGAAAAACGCGAAAGCTTCGCAGCGTCACTTCCGGGGCGAAGCGGCTAAACGGCGGGATAACGCCAGAAATCACAGGATGTTTATGGGCCGGAACTTGCCTGATTTGAACGAGTTCAACCCAAAGCGGCCGCCGGAGCAATTCCGTTGATGGCCGGCGAAAGTTTTGCTTGCATACCGCGAATCCTTCCCCGCGGGTGATTCTTAACCGCAAATGTCCGTCGATAGCGCTAGACGGTTTAATCGTCGGCAAATCTGCATGCCGGAAGGCGGACTGCTTTTGAAACCGCGAATGGACGCGAATTCACGCGAATAAGAATGGTTGGATAGAGATAACCATGGAAGCAAAGAGCTTAATCTTCGAATCGATTTTTATTTCTCCGCCTCACGGCAATAATTCGCGTTTATTCGCGTCCATTCGCGGTTTAACCTCTTCTCATCCGCGTAATCCGCGGCGAAAATCCTAAAAGGGATTCGCGAGGTTTACGCGCAAATCGCCTGCGCGATTTCGCGAGCCGAGCCGGGTGAAACCAGCTTCTCCACCAGCAGCAGGCCGAAATCGAGGGCGGTGCCCGCGCCGCGGGAGGTCAGCAGTCTGCCATCGGCCACCGCGCGCTCGTGGGCCAGGATCGCCGGCAATTCGCCGGCGACGGAGAAATGCGCGGTGTAGCGCCGTCCGGCGAGCAGTCCGGCGTCTTGCAATACCGCGGGCGCGGCGCAGATCGCGGCCAGCCAGCGGCCGGCCGAATGCTGGCGTTGCACGAGCGCGCGCACGCGAGGGTCGGCACGCAGATGTTTCGTGCCGGGTCCGCCCGGCAGAAAAACGCAGTCGAAGTCGCGCGCCAACACGGAGGTGAGAACGGTGTCGGCATGGAGGGTGACGCCGCTGCGGCCCGTGACATGAATCTGGTCGCCCAGCGCCGCGGTGGTGACTTCAGCTCCCGCGCGGCGCAGCAAGTCGATAGGCGCCATCGCCTCGATTTCCTCAAAACCTTCCGCCAAGATTGCGAGAACGGTGGCCATGATGACAAACTAATCACAATGGAAAAAAATGCGCACGAGTTTTTTCGGGGGAAACGCCTGGTGGTTTTGGGCGCGGGCTATGTCGGCGGCGAACTGGCCCGGCAGGCGCTGGACCGAGGTCTGCGCGTGACGGCGCTGACGCGGAATCACGAACACGCGACGGCGTTGGCGGCGCTCGGCGCCGAGGCGGTCGTGGCCGATCTCGCGGGCGAGGGATGGCATCGGCGGATCGACGGCGGGGCGGAGTACGTCGCCAACTGTGTCGGCGCGGGCGGCGGAGGCCTCGAGGGCTATCGGCGCAGCTATGTCGACGGTCTGGCTTCAATCATAAAGTGGGCGCGCGTCCGCGGACCGGTGGGAACGCTGGTTTACACCAGCAGCACGTCGGTCTATCCGCAGGGAGGAGGCCAGACCGTCGACGAGAGGGCGCCGACCGAAGGGGTCGGCGAACGGGCGCAACTTTTATTACAGGCCGAAGCGCAATTGCGTGAGCCCGGAAATTCGGCGGCCGCCGCGGTTCGCCCGTGCCGGCGGTGGTTTATTTTGCGGCTGGCGGGAATCTATGGCCCCGGACGCCACCCTTTGCTCGAACAGGTTCGCGCCGGCGAGGTGGCGGGGCGCGGCGATCCTCACCTCAATCTTATCCATCGCGACGATGCCGTCGCGGCGGTCTGGGCGGCGCTGGGCGCGCCGCCGACGACGGCGGACGAAATTTTCAACGTGGCTGACGATGGAGCGGCGACCAAGGCCGAGATCGCCGGGTGGCTGGCCGCGCAGCTCGGCGGGCCGGCGCCGCGCTTCACCGGCGCGCCGGCGGCGGGGCGCGACCGGGTGACGCCCGATCGCCTCATCGCGACCGGCAAGCTCAAATCCAGTCTCGGCTGGCGGCCGCGGTATCCGACTTTCCGCGAAGGCTATCGGGAAATCTTAACCGCGGATGGAAGAGTTTGAAGCGAGGTTAACCGCGAATAGACGCGAATGACCTACGGAAATATCTTTTATTCGCGTGAATTCGCGTTCATTCGCGGTAAAAAAATTGAAGGGCAGGGCGAAGATTTTTAAAAATAGTGTCGATTCACGCCCATTTGTGGTTACGAAAATTGTCCTACCATGGCCGGCGTAGGCAAACTTCTCAAACAAGCCCAGAAAATGCAGCGCGGGATCGAGGCGCTCCAAACCCAGCTCGAAGCGAAGGAAATCGACGTCACGAGCGGTGGGGGCGCGGTGAAAATAAAAATCAACGGCGCGGGCAAGTTTCTTGCCCTGACCCTCGATCCAGAATTCCTTAAAGAGGACGCGAAATTTGTGGCCGATACGGTTCTCACGGCGGTGCAGGACGCCGGGAAACAGGCGAAGGAATTCAACGATGCCGAGATGCAGAAAGTGACGTCGGCTTTTCAGATGCCGGGCCTGATGTGACGAAGTCCGCGGTTTTCTGTTCCCGGTTTACGGTTCACCGTTCCCGGTTTGTGGTTGGGAAACAGTGAACCGCAAAAAGTAAACCGTAAACTTTCCCGCCGTGACGCCTGCGTTTGAGAAACTTCAGAAATACCTCAAGCAACTGCCCGGCATCGGCTACCGGTCCGCGGAACGCATCGCCTTGCATTTATTGGTGGAAAAACCGGCGCGAGGGCCGGAGCTGGTGGCCGCTTTGCAGGAAGCGGCGGCGGCGGTGCGGCGTTGCGAACGTTGCGGCAACCTGGCCGAAGGCGCGCTGTGCCCGATCTGCCAAGACGACCGGCGCAACGCGGGCGTGGTGTGTGTCGTCGAGCAGGTGCCCGATCTGGTCGCGCTTGAGCGCAGCGGCGCCTACCGCGGCGTCTATCATGTGTTGCACGGGCGGCTTTCGCCGATCCACGGCGTGGGGCCGGGCGATCTCAATTTGACGACCCTGCAAGCGCGTCTCGAATCCGGCGGAGTCGGTGAGCTGATCCTGGCGCTTTCCAACGACGTCGAAGGCGAGGCCACTTGTCATTACCTTACCGAGCACCTGCCGCCGGGGCACGACGTGAAGGTGACGCGCATCGGATTTGGACTGCCGAGCGGCGGCGGCGTGCTCTACGCGGATTCGGTGACTTTGAAGAGCGCGCTCGATGGACGGCGCGACTATCGTTAGCATGGAGGCGAAGCCCGACACGCTGCTACCGCGCCGGAGTCGTCGGGCCGGTCATTTCTTTCCGGGCCGTGCGCGCCAGGCCGAAGGCCGCGAGCGCGGCGACGAAGACGTCGAGCGTGAAAGGCTTTTCGATGATGCGGTCCACTTTCAGGCGGATGAATTCGGCGCGATCCGCCTCGCTCAACCGGCCGCTCATGACGAAGATAATTCCGTTAAAGGGCAGATCGCGGGCGCGACGGGCGAGTTCGAGGCCATTCAAGCCGGGCATGTTGAGATCCAAGATGATCACGTTGAAGGAGCCCGGAGTGGCCGAGAGCTTTTCCCAGGCCAGGCGGCCATTGGCGAGCGTGGTGACCTGGTGGCCATGATATTGAAGGATCTCGCAGACCAGGGTGGAGACGGCGTCCTCATCCTCGACGAGCAGGATATGGGAGGTATTGGGTGTGGCGGCGGTCGCGGCCGGCAGAGCGTCGGCGTTCACGACCGTTTCCGTGGAGGCGCGGATGGGAAGACAGAGGTGGAACGCGGTGCCGGTGCCCGGAATCGAATTCACCTCGATGGAGCCGCCGAGTTCGGTAATAAGATGCCAGACGGTCGCCAAGCCCAGGCCGGTGCCTTGGCCGACGGGCTTGGTCGTATAGAACGGCTCAAAGATCCGTTCGATCACGTCGGGGGGCATGCCGAGTCCGTTGTCGCGCAAGGTGAGGCGGACCCAGCCGGCGGGCGGGGATTGGATGCGTGACGGATCAAGCGGCAAGGCCGCGTCGGGCGGCAAGGTCTGGGCCTCGATCTGGATGGACGGGGTCCACTTGCTGTCGGCGGGTTCGCGCCCCAACTTATCGATCAGCGTGTCGCGGGCATTGAGCAGAAGGTTGACAATGATCTGGTGCAGGTCGGTGCCGGAGAGCCAGAGGGTCGGCAGGTCGGTCGAGACGGTGCAGTCGAGATGGATGCGACGGTCGATGGCATGGCGGAGGAGCTCGATATCGCTTTCGATGGCCGCGCGGAGGCGGATCTTTTCGGGTTTGCGGTCGGTCTTGCGTTGGAACGTGAGCAGCCGACGGGTGATCTCGGCCGCGCGCATGGCCGCGTCGATGATGATCTGCAACTCGGCGGCCAGCGGGGTTTGCCGGCACTCGTGTTGGATGGCATCGGCCTTGAGCAGGATGGGCGTGAGGAGATTGTTGAACTCATGGGCGATGCCGCTGACCAACTCGCCGACGGCCCGGAGCCGGCGGCTTTGGGCGATTTCGGCGTCCTTGTGAACGCGATCGGTGATATCCTCGGCGATGAGGCAGAAACGCGGTCGTTTGCTGGCGAGGCCGAGCGGAACGAGGGTCACGGCGAGATCGCGGCGGGTGGCGTTGAGGCGCAGGGTCGTCTTAAACGGAGCGTTTGTCGCCGGGTGGCGGGTGAATAATTCCGTCCAAAAAAGGATCTGTTCCTGCGGCAGGCCCAACTCGGAAAAAGAATATCCCGGTGTGATTTGGCTGGGCAGGCCGATCAGGCGGCGAGCCTCGGGATTGACCGACACCACGGCGATCGTGCGGTCGGCCAGTTCGAACACGCCCATGGCGAACGGGGCATTGTCGTAAATGGCGCGCAGGAGTTGGGCGGATTCGCGCTGGGCGCGCTCGGCTTCGCGCCATTCGGTGACATCCTGGACCGTGCCAAAAAAACCGGTGGGTTGCCCATGGACGTTGCGCACGGGCCGGCCGTGCACATGGATTATTTTATTAACGCCGGGCTTGGGTTCGATCCGGATATCGAGCGCATAATCGAAGCCTTCTTTTCGGCTGCGCTGCACGACGTCGCGCCACCGATTCCGGTCTTCGCCCACGGCGCAGTCGAAGATCTCCGTCAAGGACGGCGGGCCGAGGCGCCGATCGCGCTCGAAAATATGGAAGGTCTCCTCCGACCAGTTGACCTGCCCATTGGGGTTGAGCGGACGCTGCCAATGTCCGATCCGCGCTAATTGTTGAGCCTCGGCCAAGATGGTTTTGCTCTCGATCAGTTCCGCCGCCTGCCGGCTGATTCGCTGGCGTAGTTGTCGCTGGCGCAAGAAGGCCCAGAGGGTGACGGCAAACAAAAGGGCGAGGGCGGCCGCCACGTAGAGGATGACTTGCTGGCTGGTAAATCGACTCGGCTCGAAGCGGCCAAACCAGTGTTGATAGATACTATCGAATTCGCCCGTTCCGTGGATGGCGGCGAGGCCTTCGTTGAGCTGGCCGAGGGTCGAGGCGCTTCCGTGCGCCACGGCAAATCCGCATTGCAGCGTAAAATCATCGGTCAAGGGGCCCCCAATTTTGATGTTTTTTAGCCCCAGGCGACGAATCTGGGACAACCCGCTTAGCCGCGACATCAGCACGGCATCGCAGTCGCCGTTGGCCAGCATCTGCAGGCCTTTTTCGCTCGGGGCATTTTCGATCAGAGCTTCCGCCACACCGTGTTGCACCGCAAAGTTTGCGCCGGAGGGGCCGGTGGCGATGCGGGCATGCTTGTTGCGCAGATCGTCCAGACTGCCAAATCGCGTGTCGTTGCTGCGGACAAAAAATGCTCCCTGCAACGTGAGATAAGGCACCGAGACCTCCAGGCCGGCGGTTCGGTAGGGAGACTGCATGTAAAACTGCCGGATCGTGGCCTCTCCGTTGAGAGCCCATTGGTCGATCGCGTTGGCCGGCGGGTTTAGGACGCGATCCACCTGAAAATTCATCACGCGGGCCACCGCGTCGAGTATATCGACGGCGAAACCGGTCCATTGGCCCGACTCGTCCATATAGGCGTAAGGATAGTCGTCCGACTTCATCACCACGTGCCAGATTCGTCTGGGCTGCGGCGGGGATGGATCCGGTTTGGGCAACGGCTGCGCGCGCAGTTCGCCCAAGAGGCCGATTGCGATGCAAAAACAGGCCAGCCTCGGCCAAAAAGCACGCCCACGTGGAAACTCTAGCGCGGGCATGAAAACGCTGCGTTCTGGTGAGCCGTTCACCGAACTGTCATAACGCAACAAGCCGCGCTGAGGCAAGAGCTACGCATAAATTTTCGTTGTCAGACGGGGTAAGGGTTGACATGACCCGGACAGTCTCGCGGGCATAGTATATCGGCTATTATGCGTGCTTCCCAAGCATGAGAGGAGGGTTCGATTCCCTCTGCCCGCACCACGCATCGCAATGCGATGCGTGCCCTGCGAAGCCCGAAGGGCGAGGCAGGGCCGCCCTTCAGTCTACGGCTTGGCCGGCCACGCCCCCGCGACGTAGTGAAACGAACGCGGGCTCGCTGAGAATCCTCCTTGCTCGCACGGTATGGTCGAACGAGAGCGGATTTCCAAAGGTTGGTGATGCTGGATTAGTTGGACTATCACCGGCCTTCATTAATTCTAATGGCCTTTTGCGCGATTGGACTCTTGCCTATGATGTGAAAAAGGAGCGTAATGACGCCTTGAACGAAAACGAGCGCGGGCGTTCTCTTCGACCAAGCCGCAGGTAAATTCGCGCCCAACCGCCTCCGTCGAGCCGATCCTCTTATGATCTCTCCCGCCACCATCCTTGTCGTCGACGACGAAGTGCACAGCCGCACGGTTCTCGTCAATTTGTTGAGGCAGGAAAAATATCTGGTCATCACGGCTTCCGATGGACGCGAAGGTCTGGCCGCGGCCGCCGCCCACCGGCCCGATGTCATGCTGCTCGACGTGATGATGCCCGGACTCGACGGCTATGAGGTCTGCCGCCTGCTGCGCGCCGATCCCATGCTTTTGCATATGCCGGTGCTTCTGATCACCGCCCTCACGGACCGCGAATCCAGGCTGCGGGGACTCGAGGAGGGCGCGGACGACTTTATCAACAAGCCGATTGACTCGGTGGAGTTGTGCACGCGCCTGCGTTCCATCACCCGACTGAACCGGTTCCGTCGTCTCTCCGAGGAACGCGCGCGTTTCGAACAGGCGCTGGCGTGCGCACCCGATGGCGTGGTGTTGACGGATACCGACGGGGCCGTGTTGTACGCCAACAACGCATTTTGCCGTTTGTTCGAGGAGGGCTCGCCGCCCTCGGAATTTTTTGACTGCCTCCCCGAGGCGAGCCGGGCCACCTTGCGCGAACAGCTTCGCGGCCTCACGGAAACGACGACGCGGGTGGGCCCGTGCGAGACATCCGTGCTCCGCCCTCGCCGTCCGGGGACCATCCTCGAGATTACCGCGGCCGGCCTGCTGTGGGAGGAACAAACGGCTTGGCAGTTCAATATCCGCGACATCACGGAGAAGAAACAGCTCGAAACCCAGTTGTTGCAGGCCCAGCGCCTCGAACTGCTCGGCCAGCTGGCCAGCGGTATTGTTCATGACGTCAATAACCTGCTCAGTTTCATCGTGGGCAGTTCGCAATTATTCCAGATCGAGTTCCCGACCGTGCCGTCGGAGCGCTTGAGCGCGATCCTTACGGCCGCCCAACGCGGCGCGGGTCTGCTGCGACAGCTCTTGCTTTTTGCCCGTGGGGAGGACGGTGAAATGCTGCCCATCGATCCCGTCCTGCTCGTCGGCGAAGTGGCCGGCATGGTCGAGCAAACGTTCGGACGCAACATCGCGGTCACGATCGACCTCGCCAACGATATGCCGGACATCGTCGCCGACGCCAATCAACTCCACCAGGTGTTGATGAATTTGTGCGTCAACGCGCGGGACGCGATGCCTCAGGGAGGTTCGCTCTGTCTGAGTGTGTCGCGTCGCGTCGTCAGACCGGAGGAGGCCGCTGGTCTGGGTACGGATGCCCATGCCGGCGATTTCGTTGTGCTCTCGGTGCGCGACACCGGCACGGGGATGCCGCCCTCGGTGCAGGCGCGTATTTTCGAGCCATTTTATACGACCAAACAAACCGGCACCGGCCTCGGTTTGGCGACGGTCTTGCGCGTGCTTAGACGCCATCACGGTTTTGTCACGGTCGAGAGCAAGCCCGGCGCCGGTACCTGCTTCGCCTGCCATTTCCCCCTCGCCCCGATCCCGGCGCCCACGCCGACGGCGAAGACGGGTTCGAAATAAGGCTTAGCCTGAATCGATCACACGCCCTAGCGTGCAACCACCGGTCACAGGTTGGCTTCGACCGATTCGGCGCGGCGGTCTTGCCAGCGGCCGAGCAGGCGGCGGAAAAGGTCGTCCGTGGACAGGCCATGGGCGGCCCGGAGCTGTTCGACGCTGTTGCCATGCTCGATGAATTTGTCGGGCCAGCCGATGCGTTCGACCGCGGTGGGACAGTTGGCCTCTTGCAGCGCTTCCAGCACCGCGCTGCCAAAACCGCCCGCGATCACGTGGTCTTCCATGGTCACCAACAGAGGCACGACGGCGGCGTGACTGAGGAGCAGGTTGCGGTCGAGCGGCTTGACAAAGCGCGCATTGACCACGCCGACACTGAGGTTTTCCTCGGCGGCCAGACGCTCGGCAAGTTTGAGGGCTTCTTGCACCATCGGGCCGAGTGCCCAAATCATGATGTTCGAACCCTGACGGAGCACTTCAGCCTGGCCGATCGGCAGCGGGGCGGGCTGTTCCTTGATTTTTACGCCGGTGCCGGCGCCGCGCGGAAAACGGATAAATGAAGGCGAGGAGAGTTGCAGCGAGGTGTGCAGCATATCCACGAGTTCATCCTCGTCCTTCGGCTGCATCAGGACGCAGTTGGGCACACAGCGGGCATAAGCCAAGTCGAAGAGGCCGTGGTGGGTCGGACCGTCGTTGGGCGAAAGGCCGGCGCGATCCAGGCAGAAGACGACGGGCAAATTTTGCAAAGCGACGTCGTGGATGATTTGGTCGTAGGCGCGCTGGAGGAACGTCGAGTACACCGCCACCACCGGCCGGAGGCCTTTGGTCGCAAGACCCGCGGCAAAGAGCACCGCATGTTCCTCGGCGATGCCGACATCGAAGAATTGGCGCGGGCAGGCCTCGGCGAGATGCGAAAGGCCGGTGCCGCCCGGCATCGCGCCGGTGATGCCGGTGATGAGGGGATTGGCCTGGGCGAAGCCCACGAGCGCCCGGCCGAACACTTCCTGATAGTTGGGCGGCGTCCCGGGAGCCGATTTTTTGCTTTCGCCGGTCACGGGATCGAAGGGGTTCGCCCCGTGGAATTTTTCCGGGTGCATTTGGGCGGCCGCGAGGCCCCGGCCTTTTTTTGTCAGCACATGAACCAGCACCGGCAGCTCGCATTGCGCCGCGAACTCAAGGTTTCTGACCAGGCGGTCGATATCGTGGCCGTCGATGGGTCCGAGATAACGCAGGCCGAATTTTTCGAAAAGGGACGAACCGACGAAAAAGTCCTTGGTCTCCAGCTTCCAGCGATGATAGATACGGTTCATCTTCGCGCCGCCGGGGAAGCTATTGAAGAACGCCTCCAGGTCGGCGTGGACTTTATTGTAAGCCGGGCTGGTCGAAAGCTGGTTTAGGTAATGCGGAATAGCGCCGACGTTCTTGGCGATGGACCACTCGTTGTCGTTGAGAATGACGATCAGGCGTTTTGTGGCGCTGGTAACGTTGTTGAGCGCTTCGAAGGAGATGCCGCAGGTAAAGGCCGCGTCGCCGCAAACCGCGACCACATGCTCGTGCGTGCCCCGCAAGTCTCGTGGCGCAATTTTTGAAAGAAGCCGCCGTTGCGGCCGGTCAGCAGTTTGTGCACGTATCCCTGGTGGGAAACGTCGAAAACGATCTGGTCTTCCGGCGTCTTGAAGACGCGATGCAGCGCGATGGTCAGCTCGACGACGCCGAGGTTGGGCCCGACATGGCCGCCATTGCGCGAAGTTACGGCGATGATCTCATCGCGGATTTCCTGGGCGAGTTGCGGCAGTTGCCCGGAGGGCAGGGCCTTGACATCGGCGGGGCCGCAAATGGCATCAAGCAAGCGTGGAGACGAAGACCGGGCGGCAGGATTGCTCATGGGAAAGTTCAGGATTCAACCCGTTCCGTCTCGAATTTGGCAAAGACCGCATCACCGTCCTGCTTTTTGAGTTGCTCGATCTTCATCTCGGCCTCCTTGAGGCGTATCTCGCAGACCTTGAGCAGCTTGCTGCCTTCTTCGAACTTCCCCAGCAGCTCGTCCAGCGGCACTTCGGCCGATTCCATCGATTCAACGATCGCTTCGAGTTTGGCCAGCGCGGTCTCAAAACTGGGTTTCGTTTCCTTGGTTTCCTTCGTATCCACCCGGCTACTTTGCACTGCCGGGCGATGTTTTCAATAAAAAGCTAGGGTGCGGTGCGATTTCCCTAGTGTAGTGTCCCGCAAATAAGTGCCCATAAGCGCCGAGCCGGTAGGATGGCCGGATGTCACGAAAAAGTGTGCCGGTGGTTTTGACGGACGCGGAGCGCGTTCGCCTTGAGCAATGG
>JBEKQH010000013.1:0-11470 GCA_049519915.1 Opitutaceae bacterium | reverse complement strand
GGCAGTTCTCGCACGATCGTCGCAAGACGCTTGACCGGAAGCGTGACTGCGCCGGTCTCCTTGACTTCGGCCTTGAGCTTACAGCGGATTCCCAGGTCAAGATTGGTGGTCGTCAGAGAAATTTGATCCTTCTCTGCCTCGATCAGCACATTGCTCAAAATCGGCATTGTGGCTTTGGAGCCGACCACGTTGAGCACTTGGGCGAGTCCATTGGCAAAGTGATCGCGGTTTATTTTGAATTTCATGGATGACGGCGGGCCGAAATTTAAGAAGCTAACAATCCTTACCTGATAAGAGATTTAATTCATAAGCAAGCAGTCTTAGTATGTGTCGCGAGAATGCCTAACAACTACCGGGAAAGAGGCATATTTGAGAGGAAACGGCGATGGCACGCGGGCTTGGGAACAACCATCGCAATTCAACCAACAACCGAGCGGTTATGCGCAAGGCCAAAGTTGTTGGTGGGTGGTTCGCGGCTTGCTCACATTTTTGCCGACAGGCCGGATCGGGCTTTGCGGACCCTTTGAATCCGTTGCCAATGGCCGAAAAGACCAAAGAAAATATAGCCGAGAAAAAGCCACAACAAGGCCACTTCCTGAAATTCCACAATGCAGCCGATGATACCGAGAACGATGACAAAAGTCCGCAACCGCATGCGCATCTGCCAGTCGATTTGTTTGAAGCTCGGATAGCGGATCGTGCTTACCATCAGCATGGCGATTAGGACCAAAAGAAAAGGCAGCGCCAGCGCCCAATGCCCTAGCTCACGATTGTTGCGGGAAAGGTTGAGCAAAAATAAAACCAACGAAACGACCGTTCCAGCCGCCGCCGGCACCGGCAAGCCCACAAAGTCCTTGTTGCTCTCGGCCTTCGACCGGGTGAGCAAGGGATTGGTGATGACATTAAACCGCGCCAACCGGACGGCCGCGCAAAGCAGGTAGACGAAACCCAGCAGCCACCCGGTTTGGCGGAACCACTCGACGCCTTGGGTGGTGGGCGACATGATCAAGAAAAAGACCATCAGCGCGGGCGCGACGCCGAAAGAAACGACATCGGCCAGCGAGTCGAATTCCGCGCCAAAAAGGGATTCGCGACCGCCCATGCGGGCCAACCGGCCGTCGAGCGAATCGAAAACCACGGCGCCCAAGATGAACCAAACCGCCTGCGTATAGAGCACCGAAGGCGTATGAGAGGCCACTTCTCCACCCGGATCCGTCGCCAGTCGGGCCTGAATACATTTGATGACGGAAACGAAGCCGCAGAACAGATTGCCCGCCGTCATCAAATTAGGCAGGAAGTAAATGCGGCTGGCCTGCCTGACATTGTAGGGATTTTCGCGCGATTCGAGGTCGGACATGACAGGGAAAAGGGAGCGCTACTTTTTCGTGAGCGATTCGAGATACTTCCAGAACCGCGAGTGCTGCTCCACCAGTTGCTGTTCGGAAACCGGGAGCTTATTGCGCAGAAGAAAATCCTCCAACGAGTTTTTATGCAGGATATAAAGCGTATGGAGCGTCTCTCCCTGAACCTCGAAATAAAATCGGCAGTCGCCTGCGCGCAGCCGGTAAAGCGTCTGTCCGCCGCGTTGGAAGCGCCCCAACGGCTCGCGGGGCGTCGCCAAATCCGCGGCCTTCAGGCTGCTAATAGGTTCAATGGCTTCCATCTGCGCCAGCTTGTCGAGCTTGTTCAGCTCGTGCATGCTCTGCTCGGAAAAAGTGACCTGATACATAACGGTAAGCGCTTGGTTGGATTCAGCTTGTGACATATTTGGCGGCGGTATCCTGCGGCGAGAAAGAAGGCGGCCTATAGGCGGGCAGGATCTCCACGGAAACCGAAGCTAACGCAAAAACGAAAAGAAGACGCATTTTGATTTTGAGGCAGTTTCAATTTTCCCGATGGCCGCGGCAACGCAATTTCGCGCCGCTGGCGGCGGGTCGGACTTCGTGCTTCCCGAGGCTTTACCAAAAGGGCTCCGCAATTTTGGAGGGGATGGGCAGCGGAGGCGCTTTTGCGCAGGTTCAAAACGATCCGCCGCTCCAATAAAATTAATTAGTTCTCCCAAGAGTATTTTAAAGTAAAACGCCACGGCCCCGAGGCGTTCGAGAACGGGAACGATTTAAAGAGTCGACGCCCCCGGCCTGCTTCGCCTGTGCTGTGGCCCATGGTGCGGAAAGTTTTCTGCGCGCTGTTGCTTCTGGCGTTGGGCGCCGCCGGCCGGGCCGGCCCCGTGCTCGACATTCCGGTTTTCGCCGGCGGCTACGGTACGGCGTTCTACCAACAGACCGCGCGACAGTTTGAGGCGCTGCGACCGGGAGTGAAAATCAACCTCTACGGCGACCCGAGGATCGCCGATAAAGTCCGTGTCCGCGTCATCGACGGGCATCTGCCCGATGCCACGCTCACCTCCGAGCTCCTCTGGCCGGTGCTCATCCATGCGGGCAAGGTGCTCGATCTTACGCCCTGGCTCGACGGGCCGAATTGGGAAGGGGGTGCCCGCTGGCGCGACACCTTCTTTCCCGGCGCGCTTGATTCTTGGCGGGTCGGCGGGAGAATCTACGGCCTGCCGTTCACGTATGCCTGCTGGACGATATTCTACAATCGGGCGCTTTTCCGTGAGCATGGTTGGAGCGAGCCGCGCACGTGGGATGAATTTTTTTCGCTGTGCGAAAAGATTCGGGCGGCCGGTCTCGCCCCGTTGAGTGCGCCCGGCACGCGCTGGCTCTACCCAGACGCGTTTCTGCGCGCGGCCTATCATAACCTCGCCGGCGACGCCGGCTGGCGGGCCGTCGGCGACCTGGCCCCCGGCGCGCGGCTCGATCCGCGCTACGTGCGCAGCGCCGAATTATTGCAGCGCGTCATGCAACGCGACGTGCTGCCGGGCTGGGAGGGTGAAACGCACACCGGCGCCGAGCTGGCCTTCCTGGAAGGCCGCGTGGCGATGACCGTCTCCGGCTCGTGGCTGGTCAACGAAATGCAGGGAAAAATACCCGCCGGGTTCGAGCTGGGGACGATGAATTTTCCGGTGTTCCCCGATGGCCGGGCCGACCCGACGACGCTCCAGACGGGGGCGGATTGTTTCTTTGTCTTCGCGACAGGCGATGCGCAGCGCGAGCGGCTGACGGTGGATTTCCTGCGTTTTCTCACCTCTCGCGCGCGGGCGGAAGCCTTCGTGCGGCTCACCGACTCCCCGGTGGCGGTGCGCGGAGTGCCGGATGCCGCCTACTCGATACGGATGCGCGACACCGCGGCCCTGATCGCGCACGCCAAGGCGTCGTTCAATATGCCGCAGACCATGCTGCAACCGCCGGCCATCCGCCAGGCGCTGATCGACGCGAGCCAGCTCCTGACAACCGGCAAAATCACCCCCCAGCAATTTGCGGACCGGTTGGAAGCCGCCGCGGCGCGCGATCGCGCGCGCGCGGTCGATCCCGATCGAGTCGAAATGAACCATCCCTTCGCCGGCGCGGCCTTGCTCGCCGGGCTAGGGGCCGTTGCGATTTGGGCGCTGGGGGGACGCTGGCGGCGAAAAAAATCGTCCTCCTCCCCCGAGAAGGACGCCTTTTTTGGCCCGCTGCGCCTGCCGGTGGCCTTCGGTTTTGTCGGGCCCGCCTTCTTGCTTTACGGCTCGCTTGTGCTCTTGCCGGGCGCGGTCGCTTTCGGCTGGGCCTTCATGCGTTGGGATGGCATCGGGCCGCGCGCGTGGGCCGGCCTGTTCAACTTCAAATGGCTGTTGTTTGAGAGCGATGCTTTTTGGCTCGCCCTGCGAAACAACCTTTATCTCGTGGTGGTACCCACCCTCGTCGTTGTGCCGGTGTCGCTGATGCTGGCGGCCTTGATTCACCGCGGCGTGTGGGGCGCGAAGGCCTTCCGCGTGGTGCTGCTTTTCCCCAATCTTCTCGGTGGCATCGCGGCCACGCTGCTTTGGATGAGCGCCTACGAACCGCACGGCGGCCTGGTGAACGCGGGACTGGCGGGATTAGGCCGCCTGGCCGGTTGCGGCTGGTTGCGTTCGTTTGCGGACTATCCCTGGCTTGCCCAGGAGCACCTCTACGTTGCGCTCATCCCCATCTATATTTGGCTGTCGTGCGGGTTCAACCTGATCCTCTATCTTGCGGCGATGGAGGGCATCGATCCCCAACTCTACGAAGCGGCCGAACTCGATGGCGCGTCGGCCGCGTGGCAATTTTTCACGATCACCGTGCCGCTGATCTGGGAGATGATCGCGATTTCGGCTGTGTTCATCGTGATCGGCGGCCTCAATGCGTTCGAGATGGTCTGGCTGCTGACGTCGCAGGATCCGGCGGCGGGCGTGCATACGTTGGGGACGCTGCTGGTGGCGACGATGTTCAAGGAATTTGCCATCGGCCGCGCGACAGCCATCGCGGTCGTGATGTTTGCGCTGGTGTTCGCGGCCAGCGTCGCGGTCCTTCGCCTGCTCCGCCGGGAGTCGATAGAATAAGGCTATGTGTTCACGGTTTACAGTTCGCGGTTCACGGTTTGGGGCCCGTGCTTGTTACTTGATCCCTGAAACCTCGCACCTGTTGCGTTCAGCCTTCGGTTTTCAGCCCTTCAGCCTTTAAAATCCGTGTCCTCTGCGTTCCAAAGCCCCCGTCGTTTCACCCTTAGCCGCGGGCTTATCTTTGCCACCATCCTGGGCTACGCGCTGTGGGTCGTCTATCCGATGATTTGGCTGGCCTATTCGTCTTTGAAGCCCGACGAGGCGATTTTCCGCGACGCTTTCGCCTTGCCGGCGCCGGGCGGGCTGCGGTTCGATAACTACGCCCGGGCGTGGAATGAAGCGCATTTTGGCGATTATTTTTTCAACAGCGTTCTCGTCACCGGCGTTTCGGTGACGCTGATCACGGGCCTGGGCGCGATGGCGGGTTTCGCGCTCGCGCGTTTCCGCCACGCGGCGGGACGCGTCGTTTTTTGGCTCTTTCTCGCGGGGCTGATGCTCCCGGCCCAACTCAGCGTCGTGCCGTTGTTCTTTGAGCTGCGCGCGCTCGGTTTGTTGAATTCGCGCCTCGGCCTCATCCTCGTTTACACGGCTAACGGGCTGCCGTTCGCCATCTTTATCCTCACCGGCTTCTTCCGAGCGTTGCCGCGCACGCTCTATGAAGCGGCGGTGGTGGACGGCTGCAACGAGTTCTCGGCTTTCTGGCACGTGATGCTGCCGCTGGCGCGGCCGGGGTTGGTCACGGTCGCGATCTTCCAATTCATCGGCGTGTGGAAGGAATATTTTTTTGCCTTTATGCTTACGTCGGGCGCGACCGGTGAGGAGGTGCGGACCCTGCCGCTCGGGCTGGCCAACCTCGCGATCACCTCGCAATATCATGCCGATTTTGGGCTGCTCTTTGCCGGGCTGGTCCTGGTGACGCTTCCGATCCTTGTCGTTTACCTTGCGTTGCAACGCCAGATCGTGAAAGGCATGACCGCCGGGGCAGTGAAAGGCTGAAAAGCGGAAGGACTGAACGAAAACCGCGAATGAATCCTTCTTTGCCCCGTTCAACAACTCCCTCGACGCGTTCGGGGCCTTGAGCTTGTCGAAACGACTTAGGGCCAAGGAAGAAATAGGTGTCATTAGAACCGTCCGTGAACTCGGGGCATCGCCAAGATCGCTACGCTGACGGCCGCTGGGCTCGCCTTCTTGTCACTGGCCCCTTGTTACCTGATACTTTGTCCACTCGGCGCCAGCCTCGGGCAAAGGAGGTAGGTTGGACGTTCAAGGCCGTTTCTTCGCCGTGGCAAACAACACGTCGTGCTCGATCCAGGCAACAACGTGGTCGAGATTATGCCCGCGTTTGAGATCGCAGAACACAAACGGCCGTTCGCCGCGCATGGCTCTTGCATCGCGTTCCATCACGCCGAGATCGGCGCCCACGTGGGGCGCGAGGTCGATTTTGTTGATGATCAAAAGATCGCTGAACCGGATGGCCGGGCCGCCCTTGCGCGGAATTTTGTCCCCTTCGGCGACATCGATGACGTAGATAAACGCGTCGACCAGCTCGGGCGAAAACGTCGCGGAGAGATTGTCGCCGCCGCTTTCCACCAGCACGAGCTGCAGCTGCGGAAACCTTGCCTCGAGCGCGCGCACCGCCTGCTCGTTCATCGTCGTGTCGTCGCGAATGGCGGTGTGGGGACAACCCCCGGTCTCGACTCCGACGATCCGCTCGGCCGCCAGCGCGTGATGACGCGTGAGAAATTGCGCGTCTTCGAGCGTGTAGATGTCGTTGGTGACGACAGCCATTTCATAGCGATCGCGAAGCGTTTCGCAGAGCTTCAGACAAAGCATGGTCTTGCCCGAGCCGACCGGGCCGCCGATGCCGATGCGTGGAGGACGTGCCATAAGATTTTTTAACCACAAAGACACGAAGAGCACCAAGAAAACACGTGCTGTATCAGCTTTGTGTCTTTGTGGTTAAAAAATGTTAAGAAATAAACAAACGAAAATCCGCGGACTCATGGCGCGCGGCGGCGATGTCCCACCAGGGATTGAACGCCCCGATCTCGCCGGGTTCGACCGCCAGCGCCTCCGCGACGAGAAGGGGCGTTGGCGCAAGCGCTTCCGCCAGCAACGTCTGGCCGGCCTTTTGACCGAGGCGCAGCAATTTCACCGACGCGGAGACAAGTCCGGCGACCGCGGAGTAAATGATGGCCGACAGCACCGCCTCGCAGGGTGCCCCGATCGCGCGTCCCTCGATGGCGGCGGCCACACCGGACGGACGCGGCCAGCCTTCGGCCAGCGAGCGCCGGTTAAACTCCGCCGCGAATCCGCCGTGCAGCAATGCGGCCAGTTCAAGCCGTTGGCGGCCGATAGACTCGGAGGCTTCGCGCGGTTCGCGCGCGCCGCGCATCGCGCTACCGAGAAAACATATGTCGCGCAGGCGTGTCCAATCGGGCGGTTCCCCCGCCGCCGCCCACGCCAGCGCTGCGACCGCCAAATCCGTTCGCGCGAGTTGCGGGAGAACCTGTTCAAGTAAAAAGGTCCGCAGAGTCGCGCGGTCCCGCACGCAGCCTTCTTGCACGAGACCTTCGAGGCCGAACGAATGGGCATACGCGCCGGTTGGATAAAACGAATCGGCCATCTGCAGCAGACCCGCCAGCCAACATCCAACGTCCTCCTTCGCCCCCTTCGACAGGCTCAGGGCAGGCGAGCCCGGAGCTATGGAGGACAGGCCCAACTTCAGCTTTCTAGCTTGCTTTGTCCTACTTGGACGTTGGGCGTTGGATGTTCGATGTTGGATGTTCACAGAGGAGATCCGACGTTCAGCGTTCATCCATGATGATGCTCGGGTCCGATCAGGCTGCCCGGAAAGCGCCGCGGGCGGAAAATTTCGACAACTTCGTTATAACTTATGTCGAACCGATCAAGGGCCCGACGCAAAGCGGGATCGTTGGGGGCGAGCAGGCGCGCAGTTTGCGTCTCAATGTCAAAATGCAGATTGCCCACGGCCCAGCCGATCATGGCGGCAACCTCGGGTTTTGGATCGAGAGGGATTTCCAATACCAATTCGGGTTCTTGACGGATAACATAGCGGGCTTCGCTACTGGCCCAAACGGTATCGCCGTGACGCAGCGGGGCCTCGAGCTCGAAACCGAACGGCGTGCCGTCATCCGCCGCTGCCCGCCACAGACGTTTGGCCAGTTTTTGGCGGTCCACATGAATGCCGAACTCGGGCAGCGCGGTGTCAAACGACAAAAGCGGCGCGCGAACGAGGTGCATGGCGACGATTGAACCGCGCGCAGTTCACGTCGCAAGCCTCTATGCGCTGCAACGGGCAGCGCCGAAGTGACAGGTACCAAGTGACAAGTAACAAGACGGCGCTAGACGCGAAGTTTCGATCACCAAGTTCCAAGATAACTGACCGATCCTGACGCCTAATTCCCATCCCTGATACTCGAAAACCTGACACCTGATACTTTTCCGATGCCCAACTTGCAGCACAGTTTTTCGTAGCAGCCTATTAGCGTCCATTCGCGGTTAAAAATCTGCGATCTCAAATTTGAGATCGCGTGAGTTTCCTCACGCAAAGCACAACGCCAGGCCGCCGGCCACAACGCCGGCCCCGGCGAGACGGAGGAGGGTCGCGTTGCGTTTTTGCGCAACCAGACCGAAGCCCAGGCCCGCCGCATGCAGCAGCGCGGTGGCTGCGATCATCCCAACAAGAAAATGGAGGCTGTTGGCGTTGAGCGGCATTTCGGCGCCGTGGGCGAGCCCATGAAAGGCCCCTGCCAGTGCCACCAATCCAAGCCCTGCGCCGAAGGAAAGCCTAGCCGCGCCGGCGACGAGCAGTCCGAGCGCAAACACCGAAGCGAGAATCCATTGGTCCACGCCGACCAGCGCGAAACCGGCAATACCCGCCATCGCACCCAGCGCCATCGCACTCACAAACGTCAGCGGGAGCGCCCAACGAGCTCGTCCACCCAATTGCGCGGCCCACAAACCCACCGCCAGCATCGCAAGCAAGTGGTCCCAGCCAGTTAACGGGTGCAAAAATCCTGCCGCCAGTCCGTGGGAATGCGGACCATGGCCCGGATGGGCGTGCATCAGCGGCACAACGACAACTGGGACGATTAACAAATAGCGACGGAGGATGGACGATGTTTTCATGGCAGAAAAAAGGAGCAGAAGGCATTCCACCTTGGGCGGGCCGACGCTTCCTTGCCAGACCAGAAGCTGCGCATTTTTTGAAAAAGAGTACGCCCTTTTTGGGCTGGCAGGAGCGAACTTCCACGCGGATCACGTGGATACAGATGGATAAAGAAGAACAGCATTTTTAGAGAAGATCGCCAAGGCCACAAAGCGATGGGCGCCCGCTTGCGCCGGATTTCCACGCGCTATCGAGGGTTTGTCCCTAAAAAATTCTGGGCAGTGTGTAATTGTTGTAAGTGCTATTCACCTGCGATGACTGCACGTCCAAGCCCATTTGTTTACAACAGAACCGATATTTTTAATAAAATGTGACGAATTATGTAAAATTTGACCAAAATTTAGCATAAACGAACCCGTTTTTGTTTTACATCTTTTATATCTCTATACAGATTTTTTAAATACTGTCGGCGAGAATATCCCTAATAACCCATCGAAAGATCCCTGTGGCGTGGCGGTTCCTTCAGTTATTTCATTCCATGAAAATTCAAAAACGTTTCATTCTGTCCGTTGGCTTCCTCTTCGCATCCGCGCTCTCGGCGCAAACGACGAACTTGCTGAACGACTCTTTCAACTCGGCTCCGAGCAGCCCCGTCACGATCAATTCCTCCGGCAATAGTGCAACCGTTTTTGGCCTCCAAAACCTGCCCTCCTCGGCGCGTTGGTTTCCCAATGGCGCCACCACCGCAGCCGGCGCGGCGGAAACCTACAACAATAGCACGGGATTAATGGAAGGCATTAGCGTGACCGAGAGCGCAACGGCCTATTTCGAACCCTCCAACTCTTATCAGACGCTCAGTATCGGCGACACCCTGACCCTCTCGTTCAATTTTACCACCGGCGGCTCCCTTCAAAATAACGCTACCGGCTTCCGCTTTGGTCTTATTAATTCGGGCAGCACCTCCACGACAAATCAGCTCTCGAAGAGCTCGGGCAATACCATTGCTTCTGGTACCACCGGCAGCCCTACGCTCTATTCCGGGTATTATGCTGCTTTTGATCCCGCGGAATCGAGCGCCAGTACGGCGGTCACGTTCTACAGCCGTCCGGCCAGCACCAACTCCAATTTCATCGCCTCGACCGCGTCCTTTGTAAACTTAGGGGGTATTAATAACATTGTCTCCCTGCCCAACTCAGGCACGGACAATTACAAGGCCACGCTCACGGTCTATTACGCATCGTCCACCTCGATGGTGCTCTCATTTTCCCTCACCGATACGACCACGTCGACCCCCGTGTCTGGTTACACGAGTTCCGCCACCGCCTCGGCGATTGTGAACCAGTTTGACACCATCACGATTGGCGCACTGAGCGCCACGGCCAGCACCATGACGCTGACCAACGTCAACGTCACCTACGTTCACCAGGCGGCCATACCCACCTTCAGCCCGGTCGCGGGCACTTACACCAGTGCGCAGTCGGTCACCATCGCCTGTACCACCCCTGGCTCCTCGATCGCTTACACCACCGATGGCAGCACACCGACCGAAAGCGCCGGCACGCCGACCGGAACCAGCTTGCTCTACACGGGACCGGTTTCCGTCAACGCCACAACCACGCTCAATGCCATTGGGTTTGAAACCGGCATGGCAGACAGTTCGGTGGCCACCGCCGCCTACACCATTAATATCCCGGTGGCGGCCACTCCGACGTTCAGTCCGGTGGCCGGCACTTATACCGCCGCGCAATCGGTGACCATCACGTCCAGCACCGGCGGCGCCACCATCCGTTACACGACCGATGGCAGTACGCCAACCGAGACCACGGGCACAATTTATTCCAGCCCGGTTGCGGTCAGTGCCACCATGACCCTCAATGCGATTGCGTACGAGAGCGGCTTTACCGACAGCGCGGTGGGTACCGCCGCCTACACCATCAATATCCCAGTGGCGGCCACACCGACGTTCAGCCCGGTGGCCGGCACCTATACCGCCGCGCAATCGGTGACCATCACGTCTAGCACGGGGGGTGCCTCAATCAATTACACGACCGACGGCAGCACGCCGACTGAAACCCATGGCACAGCCTATACCACCCCAGTCTCTATTGGCTCAACAGCGACCCTTAAGGCTATTGCCTACGAAACCGGTTTCACCGACAGCTCCGTCGGCTCGGCGACCTATACCATCAATATTCCGGTGGCCTCCACGCCCACCTTCAGCCCGGTGGCAGGCACGTACACCGCTGCGCAGTCGGTGACGATAAGCACCACCACGGGCGGTGCCACCATCCGCTACACGACCGACGGCAGCACGCCGACCGAGACCGCGGGCACGGTTTATTCCAGCCCAGTGACGGTCAGCTCGACCGAAACCCTCAAGGCGATCGCGTATGAGAGCGGCTTCACCGACAGCTCTGTTGGCTCGGCGGGCTACACGATCAATATTCCTGGAGTGGCCTCCACGCCGACGTTCAGCCCAGTCGGCGGCAGCTATACCTCTGCCCAATCGGTGACGATCACGTCCAGCACGGGCGGTGCCTCGATTGCCTATACCACGGACGGCACAACGCCGGCCGAGAGCGCCGGCACGGTGACCAATGGCATCTCGTTGGCCAACGGCGGCAGCGTTTCCGTCAGTACCAACGGCGCCACCACGCTCAAAGCGATTGCGTTCGAGACCGGCTTTACCGACAGCACAGTTGGTTCCGCGACCTACACGTTGGTGTTCCCGGCCGCCACGCCGACCTTCAGTCCGGTGGCCGGCACCTACACCGCGATTCAATCGGTGACGATTACTACCACCACCGGCGGCGCCACGATCCGTTATACGACCGATGGCAGCACGCCAACCGAGACCGCGGGCACGGTCTATTCCAGTG
>JBEKQH010000012.1:0-12651 GCA_049519915.1 Opitutaceae bacterium | reverse complement strand
AGGCGGGCCCTTTGGCGGAGACGTGGACTATTACAAGCTGGAGTTTCGTGGCGCGCAATTTTATCCGATCTTTCAAACGCAGAACCAAGTGCTCAGCATCGTGGCCCGCGGCGGCACCATGCAGGATTACGGCCATACCAGCATCATCCCTTATTTTGACCGTTACTTTCTCGGCGGACCCTACGACTTGCGCGGTTTTGCCTATCGTGAGGTCGGGCCGAAAGACATCAACGAGGAGCCGATCGGCGGCAAAAGCTACGGCATGTTCACGTTCGAATATACCATCGATATCGTGAGCCCGATCCGTTTCGCCATTTTCTACGACAACGGTTTCGTTAACAAAGGCGCATTTGATTTCAATCCAGGCAATTACAACGATGATTTTGGCATCGGCATCCGCCTTTTCATACTCGGGGCGCCGCTTAGCCTGGACTATGGCATTCCCCTGACGGGCGACAGCATCAACAAACAGGGCGGACAATTTAACTTTTCCTTTGGCACCCGTTTCTGATTTTTTGGACCCATTTAACTTATGAAGAAATCAATTGCCTCTCTCCTCGCGCTGGCGGCCTCCCTGGTCTTGGCGCTTACCCTCCGCGCCCAACCCGAGCCCAAAATACTCATCGTGGACATCGGCAAGGTGTTCGAGAATCACTACGAAAAACAGGAAAAGGAAGCGGAGCTTCGCAGCGACGAACAAAAAGCGGAGGGTGAGATGCAGCGCCTGGTCAAGGAAGGCAACGACCTGGTGGACCAATACAAGGACCTGCTCGATCAATCCAAAAATCCCGCGCTCACTCCCGAGGCCCGCGCCAAGGCGGACGACGATTCCAAAAAGAAAATGGACGAAATCAAGAGCAAGCAGAACGAGTTGGACACCTTCAAACAGAACATCCAGCACCAGCTTCAGCAGCGCATCCAGGGTATCCGCAATATCCTGATCGACAGTATCAGCAAAACCGCCGCCGATGTCGCCAAGCGCCATGGCGCCACCTTGCTTCTCGACAAGTCGGGTGTCTCCATCTTTGGCGCGGATTTTCTGGTCTATTCCGATCCGGCCTACGACATCACCGACGAGGTGATCAAAGAGGTGAACAAGGACCGTCCGGCTCCGGCGCCCGGCAGCCCGGCCGCAGTCCCGTCGAGCGATACGTCGGCCCCGCCGCCCGTGGGTTCGAGCGTCGCCCCGGTGAACGGCGCGCCCAAGATCACGACCGGCATTTCGAACCCGTAACCCGGAGCGGCGGCAAAAGGCTCCTTTGGACGGAGGTTCGAATATCAAGAGGCTATGCGCGCTCACCTAAACTAACTTTGGGCCCCGCTCGCATGAGCGGGGCTTTTTTGGCGGCTCGCGCGTTGCGTCGCGACTCGAAATCTCCCACGCTTTTCCTATGCAGCTTGCTTTTACCGCCGCCGATTTGGTGGCCTTTTTCAAGCCCCGTGCCCAGCGCGGCGCCACCACCGAGACCCTCCGCGGCATTGCTGCGTTGGCTGCGGCCCAGCCCGGCGACCTTTCTTTTCTGGGCAACTCCAAGTACCGGAGCGAAGTCGGGGCGACGGCCGCCTCGGTCGTGCTCCTGCCGGCCGACTACGCGGGCGAACCCCGGCTCAATCAGCTTTTTCTCCTCGTCGACAATCCGTCCGTGGCTCTGGCCCGATTCTGTTCGCATTTGGAGCAGCAGCTTTGGCCCCGGCCTGCGCCTGGCGTGCATTCGACGGCGCACGTTGCGCCCGGTGCGCGGATCGCCGCCACGGCCACCGTCGGCCCGCTCTGCGTGGTCGAGGAGGGCGCGGTCGTCGGCGAGCGTGTCTATCTGCAAGGCCAGGTCTTTGTCGGTCGCGGCGCGCAGATTGGAGACGATGGCTGGCTCATGCCCGGCGTGATCGTCGCCGCCGAATGCGTGTTGGGCCGCCGGGTGCGCTTGCAGCCGGGGGTCGTGATCGGCTCCGACGGCTTCGGTTATGAGCTCGTCGCCGGCCGCCACGAAAAAGTCCCGCAAGTCGGCGCGGTCCTGGTCGGGGACGACGTCGAGATTGGCGCCAATACGACGGTCGATCGCGCGCGGTTCAGCCGCACCGTCATCGGGGAGGGCACCAAGATCGATAATCTCGTCCAGATCGGCCACAATGTCGTCATCGGCAAACACTGCCTCATTTGCGGGCAGGCGGGCGTCTCGGGCAGCACCACGCTCGGCGATTACGTTGTGCTGGGTGGCCAGGCCGGCCTGGTCGGCCACATCACTCTCGGCCGCGGCGCGCAGGTCGGTGCGCAGGCGGGAGTGACCTCCGACCTGGCTCCTGGGGTCGCGGTGCGCGGCTCGCCCAGCCTGCCTTATATGCTGGAGCAGCGGCTCACGGTCTTGCGCAACCGCCTGCCCGACCTCTTCCGCCGGGTGGGTGAAATCGAGGAACAGCTAAAAAAGCCTTCCGCTGGGCGTTGAACTCGGCAACGATGACGACTACATGAGCAGCAACACAGGTCTGAAAATTTTTTCCGGAAATTCGAATCGGCCGCTGGCAGAGGAAATCTGCACGTCCATCGGCGTCCCCCTTGGCGTGGCCGCGGTTTCGAGTTTTCCCGACGGCGAGTCGTTTGTAAAAATCGACGAAAACATCCGCGGCCAGGATGTCTTCATCATCCAGTCCACCAGCACGCCGACGAATCACCATCTCATGGAGCTGCTGATCATGATCGACGCGGCCAGTCGCGCTTCGGCCCAGCGCATTACGGCCGTCATGCCGTTCTACGGCTATGCGCGACAGGATCGCAAAGACCAGCCCCGGGTACCCATCACGGCTAAGCTCGTGGCCAACCTGCTCGTCGCCGCCGGGGCCACGCGCGTGCTGACGATGGACTTGCACAGCCAGCAAATCCAGGGCTTCTTCGATATTCCGGTCGACCACCTCTTTGCTTCGCCGGTGTTCTTCAAGTATCTCGAAAAACTCAAGGGCGAAAACATGGTCGTTATCTCGCCCGACGTCGGCGGCATGAAGATGGCCGCGGCGTATGCGACGATCCTCGGCGCGAGTCTTGGCATGGTCTGGAAGCGGCGGACCAGCGCCACCAATGTGGAGTCGATCAACGTCGTCGGGGATCTCGCCGGCAAGGACGTGCTGATTGTGGACGATATCACCGAGACTGCCGGCACTCTCGCCAATGCCGCCAAGCTCATGCGCGAGAGCGGCGCCGCCAGTGTGCGCGCTGCGGTTACCCACAGCCTGCTTAGCCCGGTCGCTTACGAACGCCTTGCACTGGGCCACATCGACGAGCTCATTACGACCAACACCATTCCCATCGAACCGCGCGGTTTGCCGATCCGCGTGCTGAGCGTAGCCGGTTTGCTGGGCGAAGCCATTCTTCGCATCCACAATAACGAAAGCGTGACCAGCCTGTTTCGGGTCAAGGGATTCTAGCCGGAGTCCGTCGGGCTTCGCCCATGGGCTCTCTTAGCATATGGCTCCGCCATTTGAGAAACAGATCAATGATTTTTTCGGTTCCGGTGGATGGTTTTGATCTCGAAAAAACGTTCGCAGCTGTCGGCGAGTTCCAAAATGGCAGAGCCCTTTTGTTTTAACAGCGTGTTGTCAAAGTCCGATATGCCGCTAGATACTGGGGAACCTTATTGCACGGTGTTTTGTCGTTTGCTCACTCCATGAAATTCCAACCTCTATCCAGCGTTTTAACGACGGCGGCGGCGATAGGTGCCGTGGCGTTTCTTATTGCAGCCAAGGATGTTAAGATAAGCGGGAAGCCTGTTCTGCATTTCGATTCGACGTCCGTTTCCGAAGGCAAGTCCCCGGTCGTCACCAGTTATGCCGATGTCATCGAGCCGGTAAAAAAGGCGGTGGTCTCGGTTTATTCGACTAGGATCATTCGGGAACGCGTACCCATTAATCCCTTTTTCCGGCAGTTTTTCGGCGATGAAGCTCCGGAACGCGAAAGCAAACAGGAGGGCCTTGGCTCCGGTGTGATTGTTTCGGCGGACGGCTATATTCTCACCAACAATCACGTCGTCGAAGGCGCCGATGAACTCAATGTTCTGTTGCCCGACAATCGCGAGTTCAAAGCCAAGGTGATCGGCGCCGACCCCAAGACGGACATAGCCGTCATCAAGATCGAGGCCGAGCGGCTGCCTACCGCCACTTTGGCCGACAGCGACAAACTTCGCGTCGGCGATGTGGTTTTTGCCATCGGCAACCCGCTCGATATCGGCCAGACCGTCACCATGGGCATCGTTTCGGCGACCGGCCGGAAGAACCTTGGGCTGCTCGATAGCGTGGGCGGCTATGAAGACTTCATTCAGACCGATGCCGCCATCAACATGGGCAATTCCGGCGGCGCGCTGGTCGATGCCAAAGGCCGTGTGGTCGGCATCAATAGCGCCATTATTTCGACGTCCCGCGGCAATATCGGCATCGGTTTTGCCATCCCGATCGATCTGGCGGCCAGTATCATGCAAAGCCTGATCCAAACCGGCACGGTTTCGCGCGGATATCTCGGGGTCAACACGGCGCCGCTGACGCCTGATATTGCGGAACAACTGGGCGTCGGTCAGGGCACCAAAGGGGTGGTGGTCACGGACGTGAAGCCTGACAGCCCTGCGGCCAAGGCGGGTCTCAAGCGCAGCGATGTCATTTTGGCCATGAACGACAAGCCCGTGGAATCGTTGGAGGACTTGCGCCTGTTGATTTCAGAAACGGCGCCCGGCACCAAGGTCGACATCAAATTTGTGCGCGATGGCAAAGAGCGGACGGTGACGGTCACGCTCAGTGCTCTCTCGGACGAAATTGCCGACAATGAGCTCCTTCCTGGAGTGACGGTGACCAAGCTTACCGATGCAAAACGCCGCGAACTCAACCTCGACGATCGTGTCGCCGGCCTGCTGGTCACGAATGTGGAAGACGGTTCACCCTACGGCGATCAGCTGACGAACGGCGCGGTTATCATCGAGATCAATCGCACACCGGTCGCCAGTGTGGCCTCGGCCAAAAGCCTCATTATCCACGGCCGCAACCTCTTCCTCGTTTATTACCAAGGCGTGTATGGCTTCCAGCTCATCGAGGTGAAATAATGCCGCGCATCAGTAGTTAGTATTTGGTCATTTGTCATGCCGGTCCAGATCACTCGTTACGGATCGTGGGACCGGTTTTGACCGCTCCGCGGAACATTGAACCGATTATACCAACTACCAATTACCAACTACGAACTACTAACTACCAATTACTCTCCGGCCGACTGCTTGCCGGCAGCTAGCTGCCCGGTTTTTCCACCGGGAGCTTCGCCAGCCAGTCGGGAATTTGATCCGGGGGAAAGGTAGGGAAGCTCAATTCCAACAACGAAAACGCCGGAACGTCGAATTTCGCCAGTCCGGCGCTTCGATCCACCAACATCGCGATGCCCACTGGCACGGCACCGGCCTGGCGCACGATTTCAAGAGACTCTAGCACACGCCCGCCGCGCGTCACCACGTCTTCCACCACCAACACGCGTTCGTTTGATGCGAACCGAAATCCCCGACGCAGGACGAGCAAGTTGTTTTCCTTTTCCGCAAAAAGGTAACGGGCTTTGGCCTGCCGGGCCAATTCCTGTCCGATCACCAAGCCGCCCATGGCGGGCGCCAGCACGGTGGAGAAGCCCAACCCATTCAGCCTGGCCAGGAGCAATCCGGCCAGCCGTTCGACGGCGTCCATGTGTTGGCAGACTTGCGCGCACTGGAAGTAATGCCCGCTGTGCAGTCCCGAGCGGAGGACAAAATGCCCCTCCAAAAGGGCCTTGGTCCGGGTGAAAATATCGAGCGCCTCTTTTTGTGTCGCGTCCATGCCTTCACGCTGCGGCTTCGCGGCAAAAAAACAAAATCATTTTTGCCGGGAGCCCGTCGGGCTTCGCCCACGGTCTCCCGAACAAATGGCTCTGCCATTTTGATTGAGCAGCGTGTTGTCAAAGTCCGACCCGCTGCTAGGGTCGCGGCATGGTCACCGCGGTGCCTCCGCTTGAAGACGAACTTGGCGATGTGCTGGAGAAAGCGCTGCGCCAGGCGGGGCTGGCTTTGCCGGCCCTGGCCACCTGTGCGCACGTGGAGGCCGCACGTCTGCGGGATGCCATCGATTACCGGTCCGATCTCACCTGCGACGAACTGCGGCGGATCGCCGCTGCGCTCAACCTCAATGAAGTTGGCCTTTGTGCCCTCGGCGCCGGACGATATCCGCTGCCGGAGATCGGGGGGCTGCCGTTTGCCGTCCATCCCTTGCGCATGGCGCATGGCATTGGCGTAGCCAACGCCTATCTTGTGACCGACGACGGGACTGGCGGCAGCTTGTTGTTTGATGCGGGCGCCGATTATTCTTCTTTGCAGAAGGTCTGGCCGCCGGCCGTCAAGACGGTCGGCGCGGTGTTCCTTACCCATGTGGAGACTGAACATTCCGGCGGATTGTGCGAAGCTCTGGCGGCTTTCGGCGCGGAGCGGGCCTTTGTGCCGGCCGGGGCGACCGCGCCTTGTGCCGAACCATTGGGCGAGGGCGCTGTGCGCACCTTTGGTCGCCTTGAGGTGGTGGCGTTCAGCACGCCGGGCCATTGTGCCGCGCATAACTGTTATCTTGTCCGCCTGGGGGGCATGCCCGGCCCTGGCGCGAGGGCGTTGTTGGTTTCCGGCGACTTGCTTTTCGCCGGCTCGGTCGGCGGCGGTTACTTTTGTCAGCAACGGCTGGCCGAGCATTTGCACCGTATCTTCGCTGCACTTCCGGATAACACGGTTGTCGCTCCCGGCCATGGGCCGATGACGACGATAGGAAACGAACGTCAATTCAACCCATTCTTGGTTTGAATGACTGCGGACGGGCAAGGCGCGTTTTCCCAATCGGCTTCGTTCTCGTTCTTATCCGGTAGCACGGATTACAGCGACAAATCGGCACCGTAGAGGGAGCAAAGCTTTGGTTTAGACCCTCCTCCGCCCGTCAGGCTATGGAGGGCAGGCATCGCATTGCGATGCCTGAAATGGTCGGGGCGGTGAGATTCGAACTCACGACCTCTACGTCCCGAACGTAGCGCTCTACCAGGCTAAGCTACGCCCCGACAATCACGGCAGCTCTGTGCGGACTAGCGGTTGAGAGAAAGTCCGAACGGAACAGGAATGGAGGCAGGCCTTGGGATCGCCAGCAAGGAGAAAACCAAGTATTTCACACGCCTCAGGAGCCCGTCGGGCTTCGCCCACGGGCTCCTGAACAAATGGCTCTGCCATTTGACCGGCCCTTCCCACTTTCTGCCATTCCGAGTGAAACGAGGAATCTCGGTCTTGTTGTATTAAGGCCTGCCTTTCCAAACGAGATTCCTTGTTTCACTTGGAATGACAGAAGAGAAAGGGCTGACGGGCCCTACCGACACGAACGACCGCCTCTCCGTCCGGCTACTGCACGATCACGAATACGGTCGTATTGACGGCTGTGGCCTTGGGATGGTCGAGCGCGGTTTCAAAGGTCAATTGAATGAAGGTGCGAAGGGGGGAAGCGGTTGACCGGGGTGTGACGCGAAGTTGGTAGCGGCGGCCCGGGCTCTGGGTGATCTGTTCGATGACAAATTGTGGATTGCCGCACAGCACGCTGGTCAACCGGGCTTCGACTGTGCCTCCGGCCGTAATGGTCACTTCCTTGGGCTCTGCCTTGCCTCCGCGGCTCCAGGCCAACAATCGCGGCAGAACGTCGACGATCGGAGGGACGTTGACATCCAGAACGAGCATGGCGGGGGTGTTCGGCGAGTCGTCGGTGGTCACGGCGATCGTCTTGACCTGATGGCCAATCCGGCCGCGCAGGTCGATCCGGGCCCTAAGCTCGCCGGTTTCCCCGGGGGCGTAACTCGTTTTCCCCGCAGTGGCCGTCGTGCAACCGCAACTTGTTTTGATCGAATTGATCCGGACCGGTTTGTTCCCGGCGTTCTTAAAACTGAATACAGCCTCGAATGATTCCTGTCCGGGGGAGGCGGCGCCCTCTATTTTGGTCGACGACCACGTGAGCGCGGCCATCGCCAAGTTGGCCAGAAAGGGAAAAACGATTCCTGCCGTGACAAACCTGGCCAAGCGCATCGTTCGGATCGGGCAGGGGCGGCGAAATTCAGACGCCGCACCCGACCGTGATTATTGGGCCGGGGCCGGAGGCGGAGTGTAGTTCGCCAACGAGCTGGCGGCCACCTTTTGCGTCACCATGTCATAGGTGCGCTCAATCTCCATGTCCGCATCGCGCCGGGCAACTTTTTCCAATTCAATTTTCTTTTGAAGGTTAAAGAGGTCGATGGAAGCTTTCTCATGGGCCGCTTGCAGGGAGTCGAGTTGCGTCTGAAGCGTGGCGGTCTGTTGGGCGAGTTCGTCGGCCTCATCCTTGTATTTGTTGGTCTCGTCCGTGACGGCCTTCAAATCGTTCTGGAATTTTTGCTCACGTTCCTGCTCCGCGTGTTCATCCTCGTCGCGTTGCTTTTGCTGCAGGACTTGGGCTTCGGCCGCAGCCTTCTTGGTTGCTTCCTCCTTGGCCTCTTGATCGAGCGTGGCCTTCTCGGCTGCGGCCTCGGCCCGCTGCTCTTGCTTAATTTTTTCCTGCGCGCTGAACTGCGAGTAGTAGAAAATGAAGGCACCGAGCAAAACGATGGGTGCGATAACGTAAAATTTGTTCATGGGAGTCGTGATTTAGGATTTGTCGGCGGCGGCGGCTTTTCTGGCGGCTTCATCCGCGCGGGCTTTTTCAGCGGCGGCCAGTTTGTCGAGCAGATTGAGAATATTCTGACGATTCGCCTGGGCTTGCTGGACATAGGCCTTGAGGAATTCGTCGTCCTTCAACGCTTCACGCCGTTGGTTTTCCAGGTCGTCAATCGCGGCCTGCTCGGTCTTGATTTCCTTTTGCAATTGGGCGACTTGGGCGTCGTTCTTCTCCTTGTCATTAAACGCCTTCTGATCCGCGGCGTGGCCGGCATCGAGGGCTTGCTGCTCGGCTTCGACTTTTGCGTCGTGGGCCAGACGCTCCTTCTTGCGCTCTTCGGCCTGTCGATTGTTCTCAAGGATCGCGTCGCGCCGGGCCTGGGCTTCGGCATTGGCCTTATCCTGGATCATCTGGAGCTGCGCCTTGTGTTCGGCCCGCTTCTTGGCATCGTAGCTACTGGCGAAGTTGAGGTAGAACGGAATAAACAAAAGCACGCCGCAGAGCGGAACGAGCATGTAAATGTATTTTTTCTTCATGGCCAAAATGCGGGATGTTAGTTTAAGTTATGTAAGGAGGCTTCCCGATGTTGCAGGGCGGATTTTGCGGCATCGCGAAGGCTTTCGGCCTTGTGGGTGTCGACGTCGGGATACTTGACCGCGTTTTCCGCGGCGGTCTTGGTCAATTCAAAATTTTGCAGCTCGTAGGCCAGGTAGGAGAGGAACAGCCATGATTGCCCGGGTTGTTTGCCGCCGTCCTTGGCCACGCAGCTCTGAATGGCGACCAGCGCATCGGACGTTTTATCCAGGTCGTAGAGAATTTGCGCAGCGAGATAATCGAATTGTCCCGAAGTCGGAAACAATTGCGAAGCTTCGCGAAGGGTTTCAACGGCCTTCATTTGCCGGTGCAATTCCTGATAGGTATTGGCAAGGAGTATCCAGTTTTGCGGACTGGATTTGATCGTGTCATTGTGGAGCCCGTTGCTGAGCAGCTCGGCGGCCTGCGCATATTGGCCCACGTTGAAGTAAAGGCCGACGAGGGTGTAATTGTCCTCGGGCGTCATCAGGGCACCGTGTTGCTGGGCTCGTTCGAGGGAAATAATCGCGCGGATATTGTATTCGCGGGCCTTTTGGTCGTCCCGGACTTTCGTGGCGTTCGCGCCCATGGTCATGTAAAACGCAACGAGTTGCTGCCAATACGACTTATTGTCGGCCTTGGTGGTCAGGATGTGCTCCAGAACGTCGGCGGCGGCAGAGTAATCGCCCAAACGCTGCAAGGCGGCGAGCTTGATGACGTAGTAGTTTTCAGGCGGGCGCGCAATGGAGTGCAGGCCGGCATCGATTTCATTAAGGGCTTTTCGAACGAGCGAGAGGTCAATGTGATGCGGGTCGGCCTCGGCGGTGGTAAAAAGAAGCGACGCGTAAAATACCTCGGCGTTGGTCAGGGTATCGCTGGTTGAAGGCCTGGCGGCGGGGTTCGATTTATAGATCTGCAGCCATCCCTCGATGAAGGTGCGCGCTTTTGCGTAATCGGCCTGTTGGGCTTCGTGGTTGTCCTTGTCCGAGGTTGCTCCCCGTTCATAATAGAGGTTGGCGAGGTAAAAACGCAGATTCTCGGTGGCCTTGGCATCGAAGTAATTGTAGGCCTCGGAAAGGGTGATCGCGGTTTCCAAAGGTTCGATCGCCTCGAGCGGTTTTTTCTCTTTGAAAAGGTAATTGGCTTTGATTTGCGATATCACCGCGCGGTCGAAACTGGAAGGGCCGACGGTTGGGAGTATCGAGTTTACCAAAGCCAGCGCTTCGTCCCATCTCGGTGGAACGGCCGCCTCAAGCGGTTGCAGCTCCTGCAGCTTTTCCCTGACGTCGTCGCTAAGTTCGGCATGAGGTTTTTTCTCATCCTGGGCTCGGGCGGGCACCAGGCAGGCGGAGAAAACGGCCGCCAGCAGCAGACCGCGGGAAAAAGAATAAAACGATGGGGCGGACTTACACATGTGGATCAGCTGTCGCTTTGGATTTTAAAGGCGATGGGAACTTGCATGCGGGCATTGACAGCACGCCCGCCTTTTCGGCCAGGCTTGAAGGTCCACCTCATGACGCCTTCCACCGCGGCTCGATCCAATTCGTTGTATCCCGAGCTTGTAAGAACATGCGCGTCCTGGACATTCCCGTCAGAGTCGACAATAAAACCGATTACGGCTGTCCCGGTGATATTATTGCTCTTCATGTCAAAGGGATAATCAGGCGCCATTTGCAGGCGCGCTTCCGGCTGTTGATCGAGATCGGCCAGATTAAAAATCGCGCCACTGAGGTGGGTATGCGTAATCGGCACACTGATGGCGGCGGCGTGCAATCCCGTCACGGGCGGTGGTTCCACGGCGGTCACGAAGGCGCCGAGCGGGACTTGGGTCGGAACGTCCGCAATGCTGGGCGGGGCGATGACCGGGGCCTCGGTATTTTCCTGTTGTTGAACTGGCTGCTCTTCCTGTTCCATGGGCGGCAGGTCGATCTTCACTACGGGCGCGTCATCCTCATGCACGGCATGCTTGGTGGGGCCTGAGTGCCACATGGCGAACCCGATATGGGCCGACGCAACGATCAGGAACGAGATGATAAGGTCGCGGCGCATATTATCTACCTGTCTTGTAAGTTCTTGTGCAATCGATCGACACCTGGTCGATCTTGAGGAGGCGAATCTGGTCGAGCACGGCCACAGCCTCGCGGAAAATAGCTTTGTCGTCGGTCGTAATCAGCACGCGGGTATCGTTGGGGTTGGCCTGCTGGTACTGACCCAAGAGCGCGGGCAAATCCTTCAATACGATCGGCTCATGATTCCAAAAGAGAGTGTCCCCTTCGGAAAGCTGCAGCGTGACCATTTTGGGCGGGGTCAGAGGCCGATTGGTCGTTGCTCCGGAATAGGGCAACTGGACCGGCAGGGACTGCAGTTTATGCAGCGACAGCGTGAACAGAACGAAGGTGGCCAGCAGGAAGAAGATGACGTCGATGAGAGGGATGATCTCAATGCGCGCCTTCCGTTTGGTGACTGTCTTGAAAACTCCGCCGGTCATGGCTTGTAAAAGGGGTTGGATGTTAACTTAAACGCGAAAGATCGGAAATACTTAGAGAAAAACGCTTGTTCACTGCGCTTTTCCCTTCGGTACGGCGCGGGTCTCGATATAGACCTTCTGAAAACCGGATTTTCGAGCTTCGTCCATCACGTAGATGACGGAAAAGAAATGGGCGTTTTCGTCGCCGTTGATGAAGATACGGCCATCGGGATCGCTCGCCTTATAATCTTGAAGACGCCGCAGGAATTCGTCGGCGGTCACGTCGTCTTTGTCCCATGCCAGCCGGCCATCGGTCTGGATCGTGACCGTGTGGGTGCCGCTCGGGTCGCGGGGTTCGCTGCTCACGCTGTCCGGCTGGCGCACGGGCTGGCCGTTGGACTTGCTCAGCGAGAGCGTGAACAGGACGAAGGTGGCGAGGAGAAAAAAGATGACGTCAATGAGAGGAATGATCTCAATGCGCGCCCGTTTCTTACCGCCGGAACTAGAGCCTCCATGCATGGGTGTTGCGAGTTACAATACTGGCGTGAAAGTAAGGAATTGACGAAGGCCGGGCCTTATTGCGGGAAAGGCGGGGCGGTTTCGGATTTCTTGATGATGAGCTCAAGAGCGTTGAAGGCATCATCGACTTCGCGCCGCGATTCCTCGACCCGGGCATTGAGGTAATTGTAAGGGAAAAGGCAGGTGACGGCAATGAAGAGACCGCAGCAGGTGGCGATGAGGGCTTCGGCCACGCCGCCGGTGATCTGGCCGGCGCTGGACGAAACGTCGCCGGTGCCGAGTGCGCCGAAGGTGCGCATCATGCCCGTCACGGTGCCAAGAAGGCCGAGCAGCGGCGCGGCGGTGATGATGGTATCCAATGTGGCCAAGCCTTGTTGGAAGCGGGTCATTTCCTGATTGGCCGCACGGATAAAGGC
>JBEKQH010000011.1:0-13065 GCA_049519915.1 Opitutaceae bacterium | reverse complement strand
GGGCGGAGTGCTTTTTGGTAAATCACGCACGAAGCTCATTCAGTATCCGGCGCGGAACACCCAAACAAGCTATGACATCCCGGCCGATGTCACCTGCATCGGGAAAGATGCGTTCACCAACTGTAGCAATCTAACCAACATCACCATCCCAAACAGCGTCACCTCCATCGAGGAATCGGCATTCGTGTGCTGCGGCATAACCAGCGTCACCATTCCGAAGAGTGTCACCTCTATCGGAGACAGCGCGTTCTGGGACTGTTACCGACTGACCAGTCTCACCATTCAGAACGGCGTCACCTCCATCGAAGGCCTTGCGTTCCGTCAATGCACCGGCCTGACCAGCGTCACCATACCCCAAAGCGTCACTTCCATCGGGGATGGTGTCTTCGACATTTGCTCACACTTGACCGAAATCAAGGTAGACATAGCTAACCCAACTTATGTGAGTCTGGACGGAGTCCTTTTTAACAAATCACACACTGAACTCATTCAGTATCCAGCCGGGAACCCACAAAAAAGCTATGTCATCCCGAACGGCGTCACCTCCATACGGGAGATGGCGTTTGATAGCTGTACCGCCCTGACCAGCGTCACCATCCCAAATAGTGTCACCTCCATCGGGGGCGGGGCGTTCGAAGGTTGCACCGGTCTGACCAGCGTCACCATCCCGGCCAGTGTCACTTCCATCGGGGATCATGCGTTCGAAGGATGCACCAATCTAACCAGCACCTATTTTCAGGGTAACGCGCCGGAACTGGAAGTTTGGTATAAACAATTCGCTGGCACGGCAAATAATTTTACGGTCTATTATTTGGCAAACGCCTCGGGTTTCACGAATCCATGGCATGGATATAAAACCGCAGTTTATTTGCCGGGTTCGGCGACTCGTTAATCATGCATTGGCGCAGTGGGTTTTCGCTCATGATTTTCTCAAGAAATATTAGGATAAAATTAGGACAAAAGTTTGTTTCTGGTTTGAATTTGTTCTGACTCGTTATATCTTTTTTCTGTTCTAACTCACTCGTAACAATACAAAAGCACGGTTAGCGAACCAGTTGTGTTGTCAGGGCTCCGCGGTTCGAATCCCTCCCTCTCCGCCATGCTTCGCAAGTCGCGGTAGTTCCGCGGAGCGGAACGGTAGTCGCCGGCGATGTCACCGGGCTGTGCCCGGCCGAAAAAGTCTCGTTTCTATTTCTTCCGCCTGGTGAGGAAAAGCATGCTGGCTCCGAAGAGCGAAAAAACGATTCCCCAGGTCAGGTTCACATTCTGGCCGAGTGAGTGGGTGGCGTAAATGATGGGATCCGCTGCCAGGCCGTAAACGATGAGAATGACGCCGAGCGCCAAAAACAACAGGCCGATGGGAAGGCGGACATCGAGGTGCATGGAGCGGGGTTTTCGAGGTTACCAAAAGATAAGATTGAGCACGAATGTCGCGGCCAGTACCAGCCCGCCGAGGGCGACGGGGCGCGCATACCAGGGGGTGCCTTCGTCTTTTTGTTTTTCCGTGAGCGAATAAACCAGGCCGCGCAGCTGGCTGTCGGTGCGATTGGGCGGGCTGGCCAGCGAGATCAGGATCGTGGCGGCCAGGCAGCCGGTAAAAGCGAAGATCGCCATCCAGAAATTTTGAGCCATCGAGCTGGCGAAAATCCAATGCGGGCTGATCCAACCGCCCTTGATCCACAACGTTTCACCGACCGGTCGCGAGAGACCGTGAAAAACCATCGCGGACAGCGTGCCGGTGATGAGGCCAAAAAACGAACCATGCCCCGTGGCTCGGCGCCAGAACATACCGAGCAGAAAGATCGCGAAGAGCGGCGCGTTGACGAAGCCGAACACCAACTGGAGCATGTCCATGATGTTGTTGAACTCCCGGGCGGTGTAAGCAGCCGCCGCGCTGATGAGCAGGCCGACGACCGTGGTTATCCGGCCGACACTGACCAGGTGCGTGTCGGTGGCGTCTTTCTTGAGATAACTTTGATAAAGATCATAGGTGAAAACCGTATTGAACGCGGTCACGTTGCCCGCCATGCCGGACATAAACGACGCGATGAGCGCCGTCAGGCCGATCCCGAGCATGCCATTGGGGAAAAAACGGGCCAGCATGGCGGGGACCACCATGTTGAAGTCGGGCGTCCCGTCGCGCGCCGCAGGCAGATTCAGTCCGCTGCCGCCTTTGTGAACGAGCGCGATCGCAATCATGCCGGGAAGAATCACCAGGCCGGGAAAAAGCATCTTCGGAATGGCGGCGATCACCGGCGTTCGCCGGGCCGAATTCATATCCTTGGCCGCCATGGCGCGCTGGATGACGAGGAAGTCGGTGCACCAGTAGCCAAAGGAGAGGACAAAGCCGAGGCCGGCGACCAAGCCAAACCACTCGACGCCCATCGGATTGTCCCGGGCGCGGCCCATCTGGGCCCAAGAGTGACCCCACGCGCCGGGCATGCCTTTAGCCACCGAGTAACCCTGCAACTGGGTCATCAATCCATCCCAGCCGCCAATGGCATTCAGGCCGATCAGCACCAAGGGAAGAAAGCCGAAGACAATGAGAAAAAACTGCAGCACCTCGTTGTAGATGGCCGAGGTCAGGCCGCCCGTGTAGATATAGACGAGCACGATGAGGCCGGAGAACAGAATGCAGAGGTTGTAATTCACGCCGAGGATCGCCCCGAGCAAAGAAGCCAGGGCATGCATTGAAATGCCCGAGGAAAAAACCGTCATCACGGCAAAGGAAAGCGCGTTGAATGCCCGGGTTTTTTCATCGAAACGGAGCTTGAGATATTCGGGGACCGAGCGGGCTTTGGAGCCATAGTAAAAAGGCATCATGAATACTCCGACGAAGACCATGGCCGGTATCGCCCCGATCCAGTAAAAGTGGCTGGTGGCGATGCCGTATTTGGCGCCCGAAGCCGCCATGCCGATCACTTCCTGCGCACCGAGATTGGCGCCGATGAAACCCAGCGCACAAATCCAGGCCGGCAGCGAACGCCCGGATTCAAAAAAGTCTTGGCTGGACTTGAGGTATTTGCGGAGAACCCAGCCGATGCCGATAACAAAGGCAAAATAAGTGCCGAGAATCAGATAATCGACCCCCGCCAAGCTTAACCGCAAGGGGTGAGGCTCACCATTGGCCGCAGGTTCGGCGACGGTGGCAAGCAAAGCAAAGGGAAAGCCGGGGGACACGAGATTGGACGACCGTTGAAAATTAGGCCGGGGTGGTGGCGAGAAGAAAATGCCGGCGCCGGGAAATTTTCAACCACGGGCTGGACGATCTCCGCGATTATTAGATTTGGTGACGCCCTCGAACACGCTTACACTGGCGTAAAGGGCGGACCCCGACCACGCCTGCCGTCCTCAATGACCGGGCCGTCCTCCGGCCGTTTCGGTGACAACAGAGCAGAGGAAGGCCTCGATCTGCCGTTCGTGTTTTTGCCGGTTGGACAATCTTCGACGCTTCTCTATACATTTTAGTAGCTTGAGATAATCAACGGAATCCAACCCTTCGAATCCATGGATCTTCGAAATCCTCAAAAAACCCTGATGGCGATTCTTGCGCTGCTGTGGCTTCTTTGGCCGGGCGCCGGGAAACTTCTGGCCGACGATCGCCCGCTTTATCTCGATCCGGCCCAGCCGATGGAAGCGCGGGTGGACGATTTGCTCGCGCGGCTGACGTTGGACGAAAAAATCTCGATTATCCACGCCGATTCGAAATTTACCACCGCCGCTATCCCGCGCCTGGGCCTCCCGCGCCGCTGGCTGTCCGACGGCCCGCACGGCGTGCGCGAGGACATCGGCCCCGATACCTGGGCCCCCGCCGGGCATACCAACGATTTTTCCACCGCCATGCCGGCGGGAATTTGCCTGGCCGCCACCTGGAATCCCGACCTCGGTTTCAGCGAGGGTAAAGCCATCGGCGAGGAAGCGCGCGCGCGTGGCAAGGACGTCATGCTCGGCCCCGGAGTGAATATTATGCGGACGCCTTTGTGCGGCCGAAACTTTGAATACCTGGGCGAGGATCCGTTCCTGACGTCGCGCCTGTGCGTCGGCTACATTCGCGGCGAGCAGTCGCAGGACGTTTCGTCGTGCGTAAAACATTTCGCCTTAAACAACCAAGAGTTTGAACGCGAAAGGATCGATGTGGAGGCGGACGAACGCACGCTGCGTGAAATTTATCTGCCGGCCTTCAAGGCCGCCGTAGAGGAGGCCGGCGTGTGGTCGGTCATGGGTTCCTACAATCAGTTTCGCGGACAGCATTGCTGCGAAAACGATTATCTGCTCAATAAAATTTTAAAGGGCGAATGGGGTTTCAAAGGCCAGGTCATCTCCGATTGGAATGGCACCCATCACACGCGCGAGGCGGCGCTCAACGGTCTCGACCTCGAAATGGGCACGGACAAAAATTACCACGATTACTATCTGGCACAACCCTATCTCGACGGTTTGAAAAACGGCCAGTTCCCCCTGGCGGGCTTGGATGAAAAAGTCCGGCGCAATTTGCGCGTGATGTTGGCCACGCATGTTTTTGACGCGGGCCGAAAAACCGGCTCGATCAACACGGCGGCGCACCAAGCCGTTGCCCGCCGCGTCGCGGAAGAAGGGATCGTGCTACTCAAAAACGAGCACAACGCGCTCCCGCTGGACGCGGGAAAAATAAATTCCATCGCGGTCATCGGCGAAAATGCCGTCCGGCTGCAATCCTATGGCGGTGAAAGTTCGGCCATGAAGGCCTTCTACGAAATTACTCCCTTGCAGGGACTCGTAAGCCGCGCCGGGCCGCACCTGAACATCACCTTTTCGGAAGGTTATCGCAAAAATGGCGAGGCCCGCCTGGCCGAACGCGCAGTGGCGGCGGCAAAATCGGCCGACGTGGTGATTTACATCGGCGGCTTGAACAAGGACCACGGCTTTGATTGCGAAGGCACCGACCGGCCGGATTTGAAACTGCCTTACGGGCAGGATGCATTGATCGAGAAAATTGTCGCGGCCAACCCGCGGACGATCGTCGTCCTCGAAGGCACAATAGTGGAAATGGGATCGTGGCTCGACCGGGTGCCCGCGGTTTTGCAAGCGTGGTATCCGGGCATGGAAGGCGGCCACGCCCTCGCCGAAATTTTGTTCGGCGACGTGAATCCCTCCGGCAAACTGCCGGCCACGTTTCCGAAAAAACTGTCCGATTCACCGTCAGAGGTCTCGGGCGCATATCCCGGCGCGAACGGCACGGTGACCTACCGGGAAGGCCTGTTGGTCGGCTACCGCTGGTTCGACACGAAGAACGTCGAACCGCAATTCCCCTTCGGTTTCGGTCTGAGTTACACCACCTTTGCCTATTCCGATTTGAAACTCATCGAAGGCGTGGGCCCGGACAATCCGCAGGTCATGGTGCAATTTGAAATTAAAAACACCGGCCGGATGGCCGGCGCGGACGTTGCCCAGATTTATGTTCACCAGGAAAACCCAAGTTTGCCGCGGCCGGACAAGGAGCTAAAAGGCTTTAAAAAGATTTTCCTTAAACCGGGCGAAACCCAGATCGTCTCCATCCCCTTGGATAAAAGCGCCTTTGCGTTCTATGATCCGGCGCAGAAAAGCTGGGTGGCCGAAAAAGACCGTTTTAAGATCCTGGTCGGCAGCTCCTCGCGCGACCTCAAGCTGGAAGGCGTGTTCAATCTCGCGCCAACGGTCGCGTTTCGATGATTTTGAAAGCGGCTGGCCCCGCCTGCGCTTTGCTTCGGCAGGGCTGGCCCGCCAAGCCGTAGCCCCGAGGTTGCCGAAGGGGGCGGCGAAGGCTGGGCTTGTCGAGTTTCCTCGCCGCGGGCAGGCTTGCGCCGTGGCTTTCGAAAAACATGTACTGGTCGATGGGGCCAATATCCTCCACGCCTGGCCCGAATTAAATGCCCTGGCCCGCCACAACAAGGACGCCGCGCGCGCCCAGCTATCCCAAACCTTGCGGGTGCTGCATGACACGGAGGGCTGGCGGGTCACGATCGTTTTCGACGGGCGCGGCAAGGAACTTGTGGTCGAGCAGCCCGGCCCACACGCCACATTTGCCCATGTCTTCACGCCGGAGGCTCTCACCGCCGATGACGTAATCGAACAACTCGTCGGCAGCGCGGCCGATCCCGCCGCCTGCACGGTGGCCACGGCCGACCGCGCCGAACAACAAACCGTGACCGCCCTTGGCGCCGCCGTTTGCCCACCCGACGATTTGCGCGCTTGGTGCGAGCGCGCGGCCGAACGCCAGGCGGGGCAGGTCAAGGAAATCCGCCGGGCCAACGACCACGACTGGAGACGCAAATAGCGAGGGCTCTTTTATGGACCGCGAATGAACACGGATGGACGCGAATAAGGGAAAAGCAGAAGAAAGCTTCGTTTAATTAGCGTTTATTCGCGTCCATTCGCGGTTAAACTCAACCTCACCGCATGCCGCTCTGATTTTCGCGCTATGATGGGTGGGTGCACGACGTTCCCATTTTCATCGATGCCGTGGCCGAGGTGCAGGGTCTCGAAGGGCCCTTTTCGTTTCCGGAAAAACTTCTGCAGAAAATCTGGTCGCTCGGTGATTTTGACCTCGACCATGCCGCGACCACCGATGGCCGCGCGGTGCGCGTGCGGCATCCGGGCCGGTGGAACCGCCTAGGCGGCCCCGATTTCAAAGGCGCGCACTTGCTGCTCGGGGGCGAGGAGGCGAACGGCGACGTCGAGGTGCATCTCCACGAGCGCGATTGGGCGGCTCACGCCCACTCGACCGATGCGGCCTACGACGCGGTCGCGCTGCACGTCGTGCTGTTTCCATCGGCCGAAAAGTATTCTTCCGGCCGCGAGGGCCGGCGGATTCCCGTGCTCGTGCTGCTGCCATTGCTGCATCGCGACTTGGAAGACTACGCGGCGGACGATGTCGTCGAGTCGCTCGCGGAGAGGCTGACGACGCGCGCGCCCGCGGAACTCGCCGGAATGGCCGCGGTTGAATTCGAGCGGCTGTTGCGCGATTGCGCCGAAATGCGCTGGCGCCAAAAAGTGCATTTCGCGGGCCTGCGTCTCGCCCGGCTCGGCTGGGAAGGGGCGTGCCATTATGCCGCGCTGGAAATTCTCGGCTATCGTTTCAACCGCACGCCGATGTTGCGCATCGCCGCACGTTGGCCGTTGCCCGCGTGGCGGACGGACGGAGGGCCGGACGCCGAAGCATGGACCGCCGAGGAAGGCCGCTGGAGCCTGCAAGGCGTGCGCCCGGCCAATCATCCGCGTTGGCGTTTGCGACAATACGCCGCATGGGCGCGCGGACAGCCCGATTGGCCGGCGCGCCTCGAAACGCTCGCGCGGGCGTTGCCGTTGGCCGGCGGCGATGAAGCCGGAAGACCCACGGCCGATTTTCGTCGCGTTTACGCATTAGCCAAACTTCGGCGGCGGCTTGCGGACGAGATTTGCGGGGGCGCCATCGGCGGTGCGCGGCTCGACAACGTGATTTGCGACGGATTCTGGCCGTTGCTCGCCGCGCGCGGCGTCGACGGATTATTTGCGCGGTGGTTCCATTGGCGGCCCGGCGACAGTCCGCCCCACTTGTTTTGGACGCTGCGGGCTCTGGGGGGTTTCACCTACCGCGTTCGGCCGATCTGCCATGGTTTTACGCAAGGCCTGCTCAATTGGACGGTTGCGCGGGACATCTTCGACGACCACAAAGGCTGCGGGACTTGACAACTTTCTGCGCTGCTCGATATGTTGAACAACTCAATTTAGTTCACTTTATTAAAGTGGGCCTCGTGCCCGCTTTTTTTTTCCACAAAATACAACAACCATGAGCAGCGAAATACTTTCCGTTCTCGAATACATGGAGAAAGAAAAGGGGATCAGTCGTGCCGACATGATTGCCGCGATCGTCAATGCCCTTAAAACGGCGGCGCTCAAGGGTGTGAACTCCGGCCAGGAGTTGAAAATTGAAATCAATCCCAAAAACGGCCAGCTCAAAGCGTGGTCGATGCTCAAGGTTGTCGATTCGATCAGCAATCCCAAGCTTGAGGTCCACATCGAGAAGGCTCAGGCGTTGAAGCCCGGCGTGCAGCTCGGTGAGTTTATTGAAAAGGAGATCGATCCTTCGACCCTGGGCCGCATCGCCGCCCAGACCGCCCGCCAGGCCGTCATGCAACGGGTGCGACAGTTTGAGAAGGAACGCATCTATGACGACTTTAAGGACATGGTCGGCAACATCGTCAGCGGCGTCGTCCGCCGGCGCGAGCGCAACGACCTGTTTGTCGATCTCGGCAAAGCCGAGGCCATGCTGCCCGGCAAAGAGCAGGTTCCGGGCGAGGAATATCAGCCCGGCGAACGTATTCGTTGCCTGTTGCTGGCCATCGAGTCCAGCCCCCGCGGGCCGGAAGTCATCCTGACCAGGGCCAGCCCGAAATTTGTCCGCCGCCTGTTCGAACTCGAAGTCACCGAAATCGCCGACGGCACGGTCAAGATCGAGGCCTTTGCCCGCGAGCCCGGTTACCGCACGAAGATCGCCGTCTCCACTGCCGACCAGAAGGTCGATCCCGTCGGAGCCTGCGTCGGCGCCCGCGGCGCGCGGGTCAAGACCATCGTGCGCGAACTCGGCGGTGAGAAGATCGACATCATCCGCTATTATCCCGACCCGAAAGAAATGGTCATCGAGGCGCTCAAGCCGGCCGTGCCGCGCGACATCACTTTTGACGAAAAAAACCACCGCATCATCGTGAAGGTGGCCACCGACGACCTTGCGGTGGCCATCGGCAAAGGCGGCAAGAATGTCCGTCTGACGTCGCGCCTGCTGGGCTGGCGCCTGGAAGTCGAGGAATTCAAGACCGCGTCCGACGACCCGCGGGCCACCGCCATCACCTCTTTGACCAAGGCTTTCGCTTTGGAAGTCGCCGCCGCCGAGCGGCTGGTGGCGATCGGTATCAATTCCCCCGCCGCCTTTTCCGGCGTCGAACAAAACGACCTCGTCGACGCCGGTTTCACCGCCGAGGAAGCGCAAGATATTCTTTCGCGCGTCACCAAGGCCGGCGTCTGACCTGCTGCCTCTTGCCTCTCCTGATTGAATGAGCATCCGCATCCACGAACTCGCTAAAAAAATAGGCATGGACAACAAAGAACTGTTGTCCCTGCTGAAGACGCGCAATTTTGACGTCAAAAGCGTTTCAAGCACGGTCGATAATATTTCGGCCGAGGCGATCGAACAGGAGTTCGCTCCCAAAAGCGCGCCGGCGACCGAGCCTGCGGCCGGGCCCGCGCAAGCCGCGCAGTCCGCCGCCGCCGAGTCCAAATCCGGAGGTGGCACCGCGGTCGCCATTGCGCCGGACATGCCGCAATCCTTTACGACCAAGGTTCCGCTGGATGCCTTCGTGAAAACGGCCGAAGGCGTCCGCCGCGAAAAAGAAGAGGCGGCCCGCGCCGCCGCGCCCAAACCGCCCGTGCTGCCGGCGCGTCCCGCCACGCCCAGCGCGCCCCTTCGCCCGATCACGCCGATGCGCGCCACGGAAACGGCTTCGCCGCCGGCCATCAAGTTCGCGCCGCCGGCGGCCCCGCTGCGCCCCGCGGCCGTTGCGCCGGCCTCCGTTCCTCTGGCCAAAGTCTCTTCTCCGCTTCCGCCGCCGAGCGCTCCCATGCGGATGGCGCCGCCGGCGACCCCGGCTGTGCCCGCCGCGCCGGTCGTGCCCGTTGTCACGCAGGTCGGCGACGTCAAGATCATCCATCTCAAGCCGCCCATCATCGTCCGCGATTTTGCCACTGCGCTCAGCCTCAAGCCGTTCAAGCTTATCTCGGAATTGATGGAAATGGGAATTTTTGCGTCGATGACGCAAAGTCTCGACGAGGCCATCGCCGCCAAACTCGCTGAAAAGCACGGCTTCCTGCTCGAAATCAAACACCGCGGGGACGTCGCCGCGCAGCAGGCCGCGAAAGAAAAGGAAAAAGAGAAACAGACGAAACCGGAGGTGGCCGATCCGACCAAGCTCGTGGCCCGTCCGCCCGTCGTCTGCATCCTGGGCCACGTCGACCATGGCAAGACGTCCCTGCTTGACGCTATCCGCAAGGCGAATGTCGCCAGCGGCGAAGCGGGCGGGATTACGCAGCATATCGGCGCCTACCAGATCGAATTCAACGGCCGAAAAGTCACTTTTCTCGACACCCCCGGCCATGCCGCCTTCAACAAGATGCGGGCCCGCGGGGCCAGCGTCACCGATATCGCCGTGCTCGTGGTCGCGGCCGACGACGGCTTCATGCCGCAGACCGACGAAGCGCTTCAGCATGTGAAAGAGGCCCAGGTTACCCTCCTTGTGGCGGTCAATAAAATGGACACCAAGGGCGCCAATCTCGACCGCGTCAAAGGCCAGATGCAGGAACGCGGCATTCCACCGGAAGACTGGGGCGGGGAGGTCGTGACCGTGCCCGTCTCCGCGATCAAGGGCACGGGGATCAACGAACTCCTGGAGATGATCCTGCTCCAAGCCGATGTGCTCGAGTTAAAGGCGGACCCGAAAGCCGAGCCCGCCGGCGCCATCATCGAATCGCAGGTCGATGTCGGTCGCGGTCCCGTGGCGACCGTCATTATCGAGTCCGGCACGCTTAAGATCGGCGACGCCATTGTGTGCGGTCCGCATTGGGCCAAGGTGCGCGCGATGTTCGACGACCAGGGCCGGGCGCTCAAGGAAGCGCCGCCGGCCACGCCCGTGCGCATCATCGGTTGGAGCAGCACACCGGACAGCGGTGCGGTTTTCCAAGGCGTAAAAAATGCGCGCGAAGCGGAAAAGCTGGCCGAAGAAGAGCAGCAGCGCCTCCGGGCCACGTCGGTCACCGAAGCCGCGCCAAAGGAAATTTCCGTCGACCAGCTATTCGCCAATATTGCCGCCACGCAGGAAAAAGTGGTCAAGGTCATCATCAAGACCGACGTCTTTGGTTCGGCCGAGGCCGTGCGCAACATTCTCGAAGGCATCAAGAGCACAAAAATTTCGCTCGAGATCGTTTCCGCCGAGGTCGGTTTGATCACGAAGAACGACGTCCTGATGGCCAGCGCGGCCGGTTCGATCATCCTCGGTTTCAACACCAAGCTGGAGAACGGTGTCACCCCGCTGGCCAAACACCACGGCGTGCGCATCGAGACCTTTGAGATCATTTACGAGCTCAACGACAAGGTGCGCGAAATGATGGCGGACCTGCTTGATCCCGACCTGAAGGAAATCAAGACGGGCGCCGCGGAAGTCCGCGCCACGTTCCCGCTGGCGAAGGGTTTTGTCGCCGGTTGCCTGGTCACCGAAGGCAAGGTTAACCGAAATGCCTCGGCTCGCCTCCATCGCGGCAAGGAAATCCTCCACGAGGGCAAAGTCGCCGCGCTCAAACGCTTCAAGGACGACGCGAACGAAGTCCGCGCCGGACTCGAGTGCGGCATCAAGCTCGACGATTTCAACGATTATCAAGCGGGCGACGTCATCGAGTGCTACGAAGTCCAGAAAATCCGCGCCGCACTCTGAAAAACTGAAAGGCTGGAGGGCTGAAAGGCTGAAGGCCACCTTGAATGTCCAACACCCGGCAGCTCATGCGCAAAAGAGAATGCTTCCTGCCTCGTGTTTAGAGCTCTGGACTCTCAATTCGACACGCCCATGAGCAACCGCACGCTCCGCATCAACGAGCTGATCCAGCGCGAGCTCAGCGACATTCTGCGCCGGCGCTACCAATCCGAGGCCGTCGCCGTCACTATCACGGAGGTGCGCGTTGCGCCCGACCTGCGCGATGCCCGTGTCTTTGTGTCGGTGATCGGCAGCGAAACGGTCGCGCAAGAAAAGCTCCGGTGGTTGCGCGAGATCGACCAGGAGCTGCGCCACGAACTGGGCCGTCGCATCGTGATCAAATACATGCCGCGCCTCAATTACGTGCACGACCGCTCCACCGTCCAAAGCGGCCGCATTCTCCAGGTGCTCGACGAACTCGAAGCGAAAAAAAAGATCCCCGATGCCTAAGTTCTATCCCAAGCTATCGCCGCGGTTCGGCCGGCTGCTGCCCGCGCTGGCCGGCAAGAAAATTGTCGTCATCGGCCATGCCCGCCCCGACGGCGATTGCATTGGCGCGCAAGTCGCGCTGGCCCGCGTGCTCTCCGCGCTCGGTCTCGACGCCGTCTGCGCCAACCCCGACTCCGTGCCGCGCCGGCTGCGGTTCCTTACGCCGGGCTTGGCTTTTCACCGGCCCGACGAACTCGGCGCGCTCGATTACACCGCGCTTTACGTCGATTGCGCCGATCACGGCCGCGCCGGGGCCAAGTTGAAGGCACGCTTTCCCCTGCCGTTTGCCGGCGTCGACCACCATCTTTCCAACGACGGTTACGCCGAGAATAACTTCACCGACGCCGGCTCCGCCGCCACCTGTGAAATCTTGGCCGGCCTGTTTCTCGACAACCACCTGCCCGTGGATCGCCTCGCCGCGCAGGCGCTTTATGTCGGCATTCTCACCGACACCGGCCAGTTCCGTTTCAGCTCCACCTCCCGTCGCACCTTCTTGCTTGCCGCCGAGCTGATGTCGCTTGGCGCTCAGCCGGCCGAAGCCGGTTACCAGCTCTACGAACGCGAGTCTGCCGGGAAGCTGCAATTGCTGCAAAAATTTCTCGCCTCGCTTCGCCTTGAAGGCGGCGGGCGCGTTTGCATCGGCACGCTGCCGAAAGGCATCTTTGCCGAGACCGGCACCACGGCGGAGGACACCGAGGGCCTGGTCGACTACGCGCGCAGCATCGACGGTGTCGAAATCGGCGTGCTGATCGAAGAGCAGGCCGACGGCGTCAAGGCCAGCCTTCGCGCCAAAGATCCCGTTTACCGCCTGGATCTGGTGGCCGCCCAGTTCAACGGCGGCGGACACGCCTGTGCCGCCGGGCTCAATGTCAAGGAAACGGCGGCCGCTTTCACCCCGCGCCTGCTCCAGGCGCTTCTTGCTCAGATTGCCGCCGCGCAAAAAGAATCGTCCTAGAAAACCGCCTATGTTGCTTCCGCAAAAAGAGCTCGAAGGGGTCCTGCTCGTGGACAAACCCGGCGGCTGCACTTCTCACGACGTCGTGGGTCGCCTTCGGCGCAAACTGGCGAT